>NZ_JBHMCY010000023.1:0-53425 GCF_042430725.1 Streptomyces cinereospinus
CCGCGCCGGCCCGGTCCGGGGCGGGCGCCGCGCGGTCACAGCACGTCGTGCACCGTCCGCCGGTGGGTGGAGCGCCGGTCGTCGATCTCGGCCCAGCGGTCGCCGTAGATGTTCCGGGTGATGTCCGGCTCCCGGACGAAGTCGTGCGGGAAGCCCAGCGCGGGCGCGCTCACCTCGTCGAGGCGGGCGACGGCGTCCGCGTCGAGCCGGACGTCGACCGCCGCGAGGTTGTCGGCGAGCTGGCTCTCCTTGGTGGCGGCGATGATGGGGACGACGTTGCCGGGCCGCCCCAGCAGCCAGGCCAGCGCCACCTGTGCCGGGCTCCAGCCCCCCTGCTCGGCGATCTCCAGGACCGCCGTCACGACGGCCTCCTCGCGCGCGTCGACCGTGCCGCCGGTGACGTCCAGCCGCCCCGCTTCGCCCCGCCGGTACTTCCCGGTGAGTTTCCCGGCCGCGAGCGGCGCCCACGCCAGGACGGCCAGGTCGAACGCCCGCGCCTGCGGCAGCAGTTCCCGCTCGGGCGTCCGCTCCAGCAGGCTGTAGCGCAGTTGCGACCCCGCGAACGCCGTCCAGCCCCGCAGCTCGGCCAGCGTGTTCGCCTGCGCGATCTCCCAGGCCGGCCAGTCCGACACGCCGACGTACAGCACCTTCCCGGTCCGTACCAGGTCGTCCAGCGCCCGCATCACCTCGGCGACCGGGGTGAAGTTGTCCCGCGCGTGCACCCACAGCACGTCGAGCCGGTCGGTGCGCAGCCGTTGCAGGCTGGCGTCCACGGACTGCACCAGGTTCTTGCGGTGGTTGCCCGCGGCGTTGACGTCACCGTCGCGGATGCCGCACGTGTACTTGCTGGCCAGGACGAACTCGTCGCGCCGGCCCGCCAGCAGACCGCCGAGGATCCGCTCCGAGCTGCCCCCGGTGTAGTTGTTGGCGGTGTCGATGAAATTGCCGCCCGCCTCCGCGTAGGCGCGCACGATCCGCGCGCTGGTCTCCTGGTCGGCGCCCCATCCCCAGTCGTCGCCGATGGTCATCGCGCCGAGGCTCAGCTCGCTCACGCGCAGACCGGTCTTGCCGAACAGTGTGTAACGCACGGTGCGCTCCCCTTCGGGACGTCGGGCAGGTCGTGCCCATGACGCTAGGAGCTGGAGCGCACTCCAGGGCAAACCCCGGGCCGCCGGCTCAGCCCCGGTCCCCCGAGAGGCAGACGCCGAACATCGCGCCCCGGGGATCGCGCAGCACCGCGATCCGCGGACCGTCCGGCACGGAGGCGGGCTCCCTCAGATCCGTGCCGCCGGCCCCGGTCGCCGTCGCGGTGGCGGCGTCCACGTCGCCGACCGCGACGTACGCCAGCCAGTGCGGTGGCACCTCGGGCGGGAACGTGTCGTCCATCGCCATCATGCCGCCGAAGTCCTGGCAGGCCAGGCCCCACCGGGTGTGGCGCTCGGCCGCGGTGACGGTCCGGCCGAAGGCGGCCGTGCAGAAGTCGCGCGCTCGCGCGGCTCCCGGGTGAGCAGCTCCGTCCAGCCCAGGGCGCCCGGCGCGCTGAACAGTCCGGCGCCCTCGAAGGCCTGGGGCTGCCGCAGTGAGAAGGCGGCGCCGGACGGGTCGGCGGCCACCGCGAAGCGGCCCATGTCGAACACGTCCACCGGGTCCCTCAGGACCGTCCCGCCGGCCGCCGTCACCGCCGCGCGGTCTGGCCGGCGTCCCGGACGGCGAACGACACCGTCCACGCGACCGGCTGCCCCTCCTGGCACAGCGGGATCGGCGCGGCCACCGCCGCGTCCCCCGGGTGCGCGACCGTGTACCCGCCCGCCTCCGGCCGCGGGTCCGTCCCGGACCGCCGGCCGAACAGCTCCGCGTAGAACCGCTCGGCCGCGGCCAGGCCGCTCGTGCCCGGTTCGGCCCAGCAGGGGCCGCCGCCCACCACCGGCTGGCCGAGCTTCATCCGACGCCCCTTCCGCAGCGAGGACCTCCCCCGGCACGCCAGCCCCGGCCACTGACCGCGGCCATCCGGCGCCGCAGGGCGTCAGATGCCCGGCCGGTAGCGGATCGGGTGGTCGGCCGGGATCTCCACCAGCACGATCGGCACACCGTCGGGGTCCGCGATCCACATCTCGACCAGCCCCCAGGGCTCGCGGACCAGCGGCCGGACGATCTCCACCCCCTTGTCCCGCAGTTCGTCGTGGGCCGCGGCCACGTCCGCGACCTGGAGCCACAGCCGTACGGCCGGTGACGGCGGGGTCTCGGAGCGGCCGGAGAGCTCCAGGTGGCCGCCGCCGAGGAAGTAGACGGTGCCGCGGTCCGGCCCCGTGCCGAACTCGCGGTAGACGGAGAGGCCCAGTCGCTCGCCGTAGAAGACACGGGACCGCTCGGGATCGGTGGGGCGCAGCAGGATGCGCCCGCTCAGTACGTGCACCATGCATCCGCAGACTAGTCGCAGGGTTACGCTCGTCGGTGCCCGAGCCGCGCCGGAGAATCGAGAGAGACATCCTGATGGACAGCGCCACCGCCCACGGACTGACCTTCCGCGACGCCACCGACGCCGACGCCGACACGCTGGTCGCCCTGATCGAGTCGGCCTACCGGGGCGACTCCAGCCGGGCCGGCTGGACCACCGAGGCGGACATCCTGCGGGGGCAGCGGACCGACCCGGAGGGCGTGCTGGCCGTGATCAAGTCGCCGGACAGCAGGCTGCTGACCGTGGAGCGGGACGGCAGCGTCGTCGCCTGCTGCCAGCTCGAACACCGCGACGACCACGCGTACTTCGGCATGTTCGCGGTCAGTCCCCGGCTCCAGGGGGCCGGCCTGGGCAAGGTGATCATCGCCGAGGCGGAGCGGCAGGTCCGCGAGACCTGGGGCGCCCGGCGGATGCACATGACCGTCATCTCCGTGCGCGAGGACCTCATCGCCTGGTACGAGCGGCGCGGCTACCGCCGCACGGGGCGTCTGAGCCCGTTCCCGTACGGCGACGAGCGGTTCGGCATCCCGCAGCGCGACGACCTCCAGTTCGAACTTCTGGTGAAGGAGCTCGCGTAGCCGCCACCCCCACAGGAAAAAATGCGGCGAGAGTAGGGGTGTCGCAGAATATTTTCCCGAGGGTCCCCTTGCTGAGTGAAAGCTGCTGTGTATACGGTCTGCTTACGCGAGGTTCTCCGGTGGAGGATGGGACATGACGGAAATTCTTGTGCAGATGGGTGCGGAGGGAAAGATTTTTCCCGTGAGCAGGGTGGTGGAGCACCCGGCGTGGCCCGTCCTCAAGAATGCCGTGGAGCAGATCCGGCCATGGCAGTCCGCGGACGGATCGATCGACTGCGCCGCCGAGGGCGCCCCCGCTCCCGCGGAGGCCGAGCAGGCCGTACGGCGGGTGATCGGCGCCGTCGAGGAGCTCTCCCCGCTGCTGCCCCACGACGCCGCCTACCACGCCGCGCTCGTGCGGGACCTGCGCCGCTGGGCCGACGGCGGCTTCACGGTGCCGGACTTCCTGGACTCGCTGCTCGCCTTCCAGCCCGCCGCCGACCGGCGCGACGGCCGGCAGCACCTGATCGTCTTCCCCATGTACACGCAGAACGGCAACCCCGACCGCAACCTCGAAGCGGTCGTGCTGCGCATGGTCTGGCCCGACTGGCTGGCCGAGCTGGAGCGCACCCGCTACGACAACCCGCTGTTCTGCGGCATCGGCTTCGAGGACTTCACGGCCGGCTACGACACCCATTCCGCCGTCCTCTTCCCCGAGACCATCGCCGTGCGCCAGGCCCCCGATCGCTTCTCCTGGGGCGGCATCTTCTGCGACCGCGAGGCCGCCCGCTTCCGCCGGGTCACCGGCGCCGCCGTCGGCCTGCTGGGCCTCGACCTGCCCGAGGACATCGCCGCCATGGTCCACGACCAGAAGCGCTGCGAAGAGGCGTTCGTGCTGTGGGACATGGTCCACGACCGCACCCACAGCCACGGCGACCTGCCGTTCGACCCGTTCATGATCAAGCAGCGCCAGCCGTTCTGGATGTACGGCCTGGAGGAGCTGCGCTGCGACCTCACCGCCTTCAAGGAGGCCGTGAAGCTGGCCGGCGAGGGCGTCCCACAGGCCCGTGACGTGCAGTACGCGGTGCTTCTCGACCGCATGTTCCGCTTCCCGGTCACCGGCGAGCGGGTCCGCAACTACGACGGCCTCGGCGGTCAGCTGCTCTTCGCCCACCTGCACCAGCACGACGTCGTCCGGTGGACCGACAACACGCTGTCCATCGACTGGGAGCGCGCGCCGCAGGTCACCAACCAGCTGTGCGCCGAGATCGAGACCCTCTACCGCGACGGCATCGACCGCCCCAAGCTCGTGCACTGGTTCGCCGGGTACGAGTTGGTCTCCGCCTACCTCCCGCCGCACCCCGGCTCCAGGTGGGCCAAGGGCCCGGACGCCCTGGACCTGACCCAGCCGCCGCGCAGGCTCGTCGACGACGTGCTTCCGGACGAGTTTCCGCTGAGCATGTTCTATGAAGCGCTGTCCAAGAAGCTCAAGAGCGTGATTGCCTCGACCAAGGGGATCACGGCGGACACCGCCGAGCGGGTCGCCGCGTGAGCGACCGCACCGAGAACACTGCTCAGGAGGCGAGGAACATGGCGGGGAACGGCGCTCTCAGTGGTGCGGTGATCGCGGTGGCCGGCGCGGGCGGACCCGCCGGCCGGGCGGCACTGCACCGGCTGGCCGAGGCGGGCGCGATCGTGGTCGGCTCCGACAACGACCCGGAGCGGCTCGCGGAGGCCGTCGACGCGGCCAGCTACGCCCACGGCGGCGCGACCGTCGTCGGTGACACGGTCGACCTGCTCGACCGGCAGGCCGCCCAGGACTGGGCGAACCGCATCGAGAAGGACTTCGGGCGCGTCGACGGCCTGGTCCACCTGGTCGGCGGCTGGCGGGGCAGCGAGACCTTCACCAAGACCCGGCTCGACGACTGGGACCTGCTGGAGCTGCTGCTCATCCGCACCGTCCAGCACACCTCACTCGCGTTCCACGAGGCGCTGCAGCGCAGTGACCGCGGCCGGTACGTCCTGATCAGCGCCGCCGGCGCGAGCAGGCCCACGGCGGGCAACGCCGCGTACGCCGCGGCCAAGGCGGCCGCCGAGGCGTGGACCCTGGCCCTGGCCGACTACTTCGCCAAGGCCGGGGGCGAGCGGGGGCCGCACGCGGCGGCTGCGATCCTGGTGGTGAAGGCGCTGGTGCACGACGCCCTGCGCGCCGAGCGACCCAACGCGAAGTTCGTGGGCTTCACCGACGTGCACGACCTGGCGGAGGCCATCGCCGGCGTCTGGGACAAGCCCGCCGCCGAAGTGAACGGACAACGTCTGTGGCTGACCGAGAAGCCGTGAATCCTCCCAAGACCGACGCGCGTCGCCATCACGACCCCGCGGTCCGCGGTTTCGCCAGTGACAACTACGCCGGCGTCCATCCGGAGGTGCTCGCCGCCCTGGCGCTGGCCAACGGCGGACACCAGGGCGCGTACGGCGAGGACGACTACACCGAGAACCTCCAGCGGATCGTCCGCAGCCACTTCGGGGCCACCGCCGAGGCCTTCCCGGTCTTCAACGGCACCGGCGCCAACGTCGTCGCCCTACAGGCGGTCACCGACCGCTGGGGCGCGGTGATCTGCGCCGAGAGCGCGCACATCAACGTCGACGAGGGCGGCGCCCCCGAGCGGATGGGCGGCCTCAAGCTGCTCACCGTGCCCACATCGGACGGCAAGCTCACCCCCGAGCTGATCGACCGGCAGGCCTGGGGCTGGGAGGACGAGCACCGCGCGATGCCGCAGGTCGTCTCCCTCACCCAGGCCACCGAGCTGGGCACCGTCTACACGCCGGACGAGATCCGGGCGATCTGCGCCCACGCCCACGCGCACGGGATGCGGGTCCACCTGGACGGGTCCCGGATCGCCAACGCCGCCGCCTCCCTGGACGTCCCGATGCGGACCTTCACCGACGCGGCCGGCGTCGACATCCTCTCCTTGGGCGGCACCAAGAACGGCGCCCTGCTCGGTGAGGCCGTCGTGGTCATCAACCAGGACGCCGTCAGCCGGATGAGGCACCTGCGCAAGCTGTCCATGCAGCTCGCCTCCAAGATGCGTTTCGTGTCGGTGCAGCTGGAGGCGCTGCTCGCGCGGGACCTGTGGCTGCGCAACGCCCGCCACTCCAACGAGATGGCCCAGCGCCTGGCCGAGGGCGTGCGGGCGGTGCACGGCGTGGAAGTGCTCTACCCGGTGCAGGCCAACGCGGTCTTCGCGCGGCTGCCGCACGACGCGGGCGAACGCCTGCGGAAGCGGTTCCGCTTCTACTTCTGGGACGAGGCCGCCGGCGACGTGCGCTGGATGTGCTCCTTCGACACGACGGAGGAGGACGTGGACGCCTTCGTCGCGGCGCTCAAGGAGGAGATGGCGCGGTAGTCCTCGGCCGTCCTCCCTCCCTATGAATGATTATGCGGCTGTCTGAAAAATTATTGACGCTCAGGTGATCGCGTTTCTATGCTCTACGGGCATGGAACTGACCCCGGAAACCACTGACCTGTCCGCCTACTTGGCCGCCGACGAGGTCATCGACCACGATCACCCACGGGTACGGAAGACCGCCGCCCGCCTCGCGGGGTCCGCCGCGGACTCGTATGACTATGCGCGAAGGGCGTTCGAGTTCGTGCGTGACACCATCACGCACTCCCAGGACGCCGGTGACGACCGCGTCACCTGGCGCGCGTCCGACGTCCTGGAGGAGCGCACGGGCATCTGCTACGCCAAGGCGCACGCCCTGGCCGCGCTGCTGCGCGCCGAGGACATTCCGACCGCCCTGTGCTACCAGCGGTTCGACGTGCTGCACGGGCTGGTCGCCGTGCGCTTCCGCGGCGCCTGGCACCGGCAGGACCCGCGCGGCAACAAGCCGGGGGTGGACGCGCAGTTCTCCCTGGACGGCGAGCGTCTGGCCTTCACGCCCGACCCGGACTCCGGCGAGCTGGACTGCCCGGTCCTGTACGCCGCACCGCATCCCGTGGTGCTCAAGGCCCTCAAGGCCGCCCCCGACCGGCAGCACCTCTGGCGGCACCTTCCCACCGAGCTCTGAGGCAGGGCGGGCGGGTCGGCCCTGCCTCAGAGCACGGCGTCCCGCTCCAAGGCGTGGCGCACCGGAGACCCCGCGCGGGCACCGGCCCGCGGTGCCCTGACCGCCGCTGAGGCCGAGCGGGCGGCCGCCGAACCCGCCGCGTCGTCGCAGAGGCCGAGTCCCGGCGGCCCGGATCACGGAGCGTCGGCGGCCGGACCACGGAGCGCCGGGGTGCCGGCGGCCGGGCGTCAGCGGGTCTCGGCCTCGCGGACCTGCTCCGGCGTGGGGGCCGTGCCGCCGAGGTGGGCGGGGAGCCACCAGGTGTCCTCCGCGCCGCGAGGGCGTCCGGGGTAGGCGCGCTGGGCGGCGTCGAGCAGGTCCTGGACGCGCTCGCGCAGACGGCGGGTGATCGCGCCCGCGTACTGGTCGCGCGGGGCGTCGACGGCCTCGCCGACCCGGATCGTGACCGGGATGTGGCTGCGCTTGAAGTTGCGCGGGTGGCCCTTCGTCCACAGCCGCTGCGTACCCCACACGGCCATCGGGATCAGCGGGACGCCCGCCTCCTGGGCCATCCGCGCCGCACCCGACTTGAAGCTCTTCAGGGTGAACGACTGCGAGATGGTGGCCTCCGGGAACACGCCGACGATCTCGCCGGAGCGCAGCGAGTCCAGGGCGTGCTGGTAGGCCGCCTCGCCCTGAGTGCGGTCCACCGGGATGTGCCGCATGCCGCGCATCAGCGGACCCGAGACGCGGTGGCGGAAGACCGACTCCTTCGCCATGAAGCGCACCAGGCGCTTCTGGGGGAGCGCGGCCATGCCGTTGAAGACGAAGTCCAGATAGCTGATGTGATTGCTCACCAGCACAGCGCCGCCCGAGCGCGGGATGTTCTCCGACCCCTTGCAGTCGATCTTCAGGTCCCAGACCTTGAACAAGGTCAACGCGAGACCGATGACGGGGCGGTAGACGACTTCTGCCATGGGCGGGGTGGGCCCTTCCTGCTCTGCCTGGGGAGGGACTCCCGGCCGGAAAAGTTACGCAGCCGTAGGTTTACGGCATCTCGCAGATCGTGCCCCAAGAACGGGCGGGTAGCCAGTCCTGGTGCCCGACCGGGGCGAGATCCTCGTCACGTCGGCGTATCTTTCCACCTCGTGCTTTTAAGGCTGCTTTACTTTACGCGTACGGTGACCCGTTGGGTGAGCGAGTACATCTCGCGCGCCGTGCCCCGGCCCGGCGCGGCGATGCCGGACGGAGCGGCGACGACGGCGGCCGTCGTCAACTGGCCCTGCGGAACGGGCCCCTGTGCGTGGCCGACCGGGCCGACGCCGGCCGGCCGCGCCCACCGCCTGTGCGCACCGCGACGGTTCGGGCGCCGAGAGCCCGGCCGCCGGCCCGACGAGGAGCGATACGCACCTTTGGAGCACCCCGTCGTACGGCGAACGGCCCACACCGCCCGGCGCGTCGGCCGCCGTGCCCCGGGCTTCCGCGGTGGCGGGGCGCCCGGCGGCGGGAATCTCCGCGGCCTCGTGCACGCTTGTGCCGGAGAGGGCGGCGGAGGGACGCGGCGGGCGGCAGGGGACGGCGAGGCGCCGTGGTGGACGGCGAAGGAGGGCAGTCGGCGGGGGCCGCGATGTGTGGCGAACGTCGGCAGTCGGCGGCGGTGGGCCGCGGTGCACGGCAGAGGATGGCAGAGGACGGCGGTGGGCCGCGGTGCACGGCAGAGGATGCCGGGACGGCGGCGGACCGCGGTGAACGGCGGCGGGCGGCAGAGGTGACGGATCGGATGGTGCGTGGGCGTGCGTGACGAGGACGAGCGGCTCGGGGCCGCCGAGCTGGGTGCCGAACTCGGCGAGCGGGCCACCCTCGTGCAGTTCTCCAGCGCCTTCTGCGCGCCCTGCCGGGCGACCCGGCGCATCCTCGGCGAGGTGGCCGGCCTGGTCCCCGGCGTCGCGCACGTCGAGATCGACGCCGAGGCCCGCCTGCACCTCGTCCGCGCGCTCGGAGTCGTCAGGACCCCGACCGTGCTGGTGCTGGACGCCGGAGGCCGGATCGTGCGGAGGGCCACGGGCCTGCCGCGCAAGGCCGACGTCATCGCCGCGCTGGGGCAGGCGCTCTGAAGCCGTGTCCGCCGGGCGCGGGACGCGGGGTTCCGGGCCGGCGGGGCCCAGGTCCCGGATCCCGGGACGAACTTGACTGCGCGCGGCATCTATCGTCAGCTTGACCGTATGTCTTCGGAAGTCCTTCTCTTCGGCCGGGTCCACGTCGATCTCGTCCGCACCGCGAGCGCGCGCTGTCCGGGCCGGTGAACAGCCCCGGATCCGCTCGCCGTCCCCCGCAGAAGGACGACTCCATGACAGCCACCCCCGGCCTCCCCCCGGCCGCCGCCGCGCCCGCCGCCGCCCCCGACCTGTTCCGTGCCGTCTTCCGGCGTCACGCGGCCGGTGTGGCGGTGGTCACGGCGCGGGGCGACACCGGCCCGGTCGGCTTCACCGCCACCTCCCTCACCTCGGTCTCCGCCGAGCCCCCACTGCTCTCCTTCGGGATCCGCACCGGGTCGTCGAGCTGGGCGGTGGTCTCCGGGGCGGGTCATGTCGGCGTCCACATACTCGGGGAGCACCAGCAGGATCTGGCGGCCACCTTCGCGCGCAGCGGCGCCGACCGTTTCGGCGCCCCCACGGCCTGGCGGGAGGGGCCCGAGGGCGTGCCCGTCCTGGACGGCGTACTGGCCTGGCTGGTGTGCCGGGTGCACGCGCGAGTGCCGGCGGGTGACCACCGTCTCGTGGTCGCGGAGGTCGTCGGCGGAGACCCGGCCGGCACCGGCCGGCCGCTGCTGTACCACCAGGGACGCTTCACCGCGTTGCGCGACTGAGCGTGTGCTCGGAACCGTCCGATTCCGGTTACGCTGCGTTGCACAGGTCACAGTTCAAAGCGCTTGCTTAGCGAGCCGTGACTGGGTGTACTGCGGAGTAATGTCTTGGTCGGAGCGCAGGTCGCCCCAGCCGTGACCCGCCGCCAGGGGCGCCTATGCTGCCTGGAAGAAGGCAGCCTGAAATTGACGATGCAGTAGGAGAGCCGGCGTGAGCTTGAGGATCGTTGTCACTGTGAAGTACGTGCCCGACGCCACTGGCGACCGGCACTTCGCCGATGACCTGACCGTCGACCGGGACGACGTGGACGGTCTGCTCTCCGAGCTCGACGAGTACGCCGTCGAGCAGGCGCTGCAGATCGCCGAGAACGCCGACGACGCCGAGGTCACCGTCCTGACGGTCGGCCCGGAGGACGCCAAGGACGCGCTGCGCAAGGCCCTGTCGATGGGTGCCGACAAGGCGATCCACGTCGAGGACGACGACCTGCACGGCACCGACGCCATCGGCACCTCCCTGGTGCTGGCCAAGGCGATCGAGAAGGCCGGCTACGACCTCGTCATCTCCGGCATGGCCTCCACCGACGGCGCCATGGGCGTCGTGCCGGCGCTGCTCGCCGAGCGGCTGGGCGTCCCGCAGGTGACCCTGCTCTCCGAGGTCTCCGTCGCGGACGGCACGGTCAAGGGCCGCCGCGACGGCGACGCCGCCTCCGAGCAGCTGGAGGCGCAGCTCCCGGCCGTGGTCTCGGTCACCGACCAGTCGGGTGAGGCGCGGTACCCGTCGTTCAAGGGCATCATGGCCGCCAAGAAGAAGCCGGTGGCCTCCTGGGACCTGTCCGACCTGGACATCGAGGCCGAGGAGGTCGGCCTGGACGGTGCCTACACCACGGTCGAGGCCGCGACCGAGCGCCCGGCCCGCACGGCCGGCACGATCGTCAAGGACGAGGGCGAGGGCGGCAAGCAGCTCGCTGAGTTCCTCGCGAGCCAGAAGTTCATCTGAGCCCCGCGCTCGACTTCGCTGACCGCCCCGCACCCTTCGCAAGCAGGAGAGAAGAAGTCCCATGGCTGAAGTCCTCGTCTATGTCGACCACGTGGACGGCGCCGTCCGCAAGCCCACCCTGGAACTGCTGACCCTGGCCCGCCGCATCGGCGAGCCCGTCGCCGTCGCCCTCGGCAACGGCGCCGCCGACACCGCCGCCACGCTCGCCGAGCACGGCGCGGTGAAGGTCCTCACCCACGACGCCGCCGAGTACGCCGACTACCTGGTCGTGCCCAAGGTGGACGCCCTCCAGGCCGCCCACGAGGCCGTCTCCCCGGCCGCCGTGCTCGTGCCGTCCTCCGCGGAGGGCAAGGAGATCGCCGCCCGCCTGGCGCTGCGCATCGGCTCCGGGATCATCACCGACGCCGTCGACCTGGAGGCCGGCGACGAGGGTCCGGTGGCCACGCAGTCGGTGTTCGCCGCCTCGTACAGCACCAAGTCCCGGGTCGGCAAGGGCACCCCGGTCATCACCGTCAAGCCGAACTCGGCCGCCGTGGAGGCCGCCCCGGCCGCCGGCGCCGTGGAGGCGCTGAGCGTGTCCTTCTCCGAGCAGGCCACCGGCACCAAGGTCACCTCGCGCACGCCGCGTGAGTCGACCGGCCGCCCGGAGCTGACCGAGGCCGCGATCGTGGTCTCCGGCGGCCGCGGTGTGGGCGGTGAGGAGAACTTCGCGCTCATCGAGGCGCTCGCCGACTCCCTCGGCGCGGCCGTCGGCGCCTCGCGAGCCGCGGTGGACGCCGGCTGGTACCCGCACACCAACCAGGTCGGCCAGACCGGCAAGTCGGTCTCGCCGCAGCTGTACGTCGCGTCCGGCATCTCCGGTGCGATCCAGCACCGCGCCGGTATGCAGACCTCGAAGACCATCGTCGCCGTCAACAAGGACGCCGAGGCCCCGATCTTCGAGCTGGTCGACTACGGCGTCGTCGGCGACCTGTTCGACGTCGTCCCGCAGCTGACCGAGGAGATCAAGACCCGCAAGGGCTGATCGTCCACCGGCCGTACGAGGCCCCCGTGACCGTCCCCCGTCCCCGGTCACGGGGGCCTCGGCTCATCCCAGGGTCAGCGAGGCCTGCACGGGCAGGTGGTCGCTGGGGAACTGCCCGTCCACGGAAAAGGTGTTGATCTTGGCCCGGTGCACGGTGACGCCCGGGGTGGCCAGGATCCAGTCGATCCGGTCGCCGTCCGGGGTCAGCGGCCGGTAGCCGTGGAAGGTGGCGTACCGGGGGCCGCGCTCGGCGGCCGTCTCCCAGGTGTCGACGAGCCCGGCGCCCAGCAGTGTGCCGTAGACCGGGTCGCGGTGCGCGGCGACGTTGAAGTCACCGGTCACCAGCAGCGGCAGCGCGGGGTCCAGTCCGGCGATCCGCGCCACGATCAGCGCGGCGGCACGCGTGCGTGCGTCCTGGCTGCGGTTGTCGAGGTGGGTGTTCAGGAGGTAGAACTCCCGCCCGCCGTCCAGCAGGTCGCGGAAGCGGACCCAGGTGACCATGCGGACGGAGCCGCCGCCCCAGCTGTTGGACCCGATCACGTCCGGCGTGTCGGAGAGCCAGAAGTGGTCGTACTCCAGCGGGGCGACCCGGCGGGTGTCGTAGAAGACCGCCATGAACTCGTCGCGGCTGCCGCCCGCGCGGCCGGTGCCGATCCAGTCGTGGTGCGGGCCGAGATCGGACTCGATGTCCAGCAGCTGCTGGTAGAGGCCCTCCTGGGTACCGACGAGGTGCGGGCGCTCGCGGCGCAGCAGCTCGCGCAGCACGGGTCTGCGCGCGGCCCAGCTGTGGGGTTCCCCGGTGCTCGCGAAGCGCAGGTTGAACGACATCGCCTCCAGCCGTCGGCCGGCGCGCCCCGCCGCGGGGCCGGCCTCGCGCTCCTGTGCCGAGGCGCCTGAGGACGACAGTGCTGTACTGGTGAGGGGCAGGGCTGCCGTGGCCAGCGCGGTCTTCAGGCCCAGGCGGCGCGTGACTCGGCTCCGGTTCGGCACGGGGGCTCCTTCGATGGGGGCGGCCGGTGGAGTCGTGCGTACCGCAATGTCGTACCACCGCATGGGCGGGCGTGAACATGCCGACAGGGGACGGTGGCCCGATGGGGAAGGGGCGTTGACCGGGCGGAGGGCCGCCGAACAACTTCGTGATACGGACTAACAATTCCGCAATTCGGAAAATAGGAGGGTGTGGGATGAGTCAGGCCCAGCAGGACCAGGTCGCGACGAGCCTCGCGGGCACGGTCAGCGAGGAGATCAGCGCCTCCCTCGCCCCGGTCGACGCCGAACTGGAGCGCCGCTACCCCGGGGACCCCGGCACCCGTCAGCCCGTCCACACCGTCTACGTACCCGGTGACGCCTTCGCCGCCGACACCGTCCGCTCCTGGGGCGACCAGGCGCTCGCCGCCCTGGACGAGCACGCGCCGGACGCCGCCTCCTTCGCCGCCGTGCTCGGCCTCGCCGACGACCTCGCCGAGCCCGTGTACGCGCGTGTACGGGCCAAGCTGGAGCGCGAGCCCGTCGAGGACCTGCGTGTCGACTTCGAGGACGGCTACGCCGGCCGGGACGAGGACCGCGACGCGGCCCGCGCCGCGCGGCTCATCGCCGAGGCGTACGCGCAGGGCACCGCGGCGCCGTACACGGGCATCCGCATGAAGTGCCTGGAGGCGGCCGTCCGCGACCGCGGCATCCGCACCCTCGACATCTTCCTCACCGGCCTGACGCGGGCCGGCGGACTGCCCGACGGGCTGGTCCTCACCCTGCCCAAGGTGACCTACCCGGAGCAGGTCACCGCGATGGTCCGGCTGCTGGAGGCGTTCGAGAGGGCGCACGCGCTGGAGCCCGGCCGGCTCGGCTTCGAGATCCAGATCGAGACCAGCCAGTCCATCCTCGCCGCGGACGGCACCGCCACCGTCGCCCGGATGATCCAGGCCGCCGAGGGCCGCGCCACCGGCCTGCACTACGGCACCTTCGACTACAGCGCCTGCCTCGGCGTCTCCGCCGCCCACCAGGCCGGCGACCACCCCGCCGCCGACCACGCCAAGGCGATCATGCAGGTCGCCGCCGCGGGCACCGGTGTCCGCGTCTCCGACGGCTCCACCAACGTGCTGCCCGTCGGCCCCACCGCCAAGGTCCACGACGCCTGGCGCCTGCACTACGGCCTCACCCGCCGCGCCCTGGCCCGCGCCTACTACCAGGGCTGGGACATGCACCCCGGCCACATCCCCACCCGGTACGCGGCCGTCTTCGCCTTCTACCGCGAGGGCTTCGAACAGGCCGCCGACCGCCTCGCCCGCTACGCCGCCCGGGCCGGCGGCGACGTCATGGACGAGCCCGCCACCGCCAAGGCGCTCAGCGGATACCTGCTGCGCGGCCTGGACTGCGGCGCCCTCGACATCGCCGAGGTCGCGCGGCTGACCGGCCTGACCCGAACCGACCTGGAAGGCTTCGCCGTCCCGCGACGCGGTGACCTGACGGCGTCCGCGAAGTAGGCCCCGGGCTCTCCGGGCCCGCCTCGGCGCGGGCGGCAACTGGAGCCCGCGGTGAGCGACTGCCGGATCCGAACACCCCGGCACCTCGGGTCCGGCGACCGCTCGCGGGGCGCCACGGCGGCGCGAGGCGCACGGCACCGGGGAGTCTCTGCCACCGGCGGGCGGCGGACAGGAAGGGGCGTCCGCGGGGGACGCGGGGCCGGGCCCCCGGGGGCCGGGAGTGCCGTAGGCGGGCCTGTGCGGGAGCCGGCCGGGGGCGGGGCGTGAGCGCTGTCGGGGCGCGTGCCCTCATGCCTTTGACGGGCGGCGAAGCCGGGGGCCCCGGGGGCCGGGAAGTGCCGTAGGCGGGCCTGTGCGGGGGCGCCTTGGGCGGGCGTGTGCTCGCGCTTCTTGGCGGGCGGCGCAGCCCGGGGCGCCCTGGGCGGGCGTGCAGGGCGCCCCGGGGGAAGCGTCTTGGGCGGGCGTGTGCCTGTGGTGGGTGGCGGGGTCGCGGCTGTGCGCGGGGTCCGGCCGGGTGGCCGGGAGCGTCGTGGGCGGGCGTGCGCGGTCGGCTCGGTGGGTGGGGGCTTCGGGGGCGTCTTGGGCGGGCGTGTGCCTGTGGTGGGTGGCTGGGCCGGAGCGTCGTGCGTGGCCGTGCAGGGGTTCAGCCGGGTGGCGGGCCGAGAGCGCCGCGGGCGGGCGGGTGCGGGCCGTCGCGGTGGTGGTCTCGGATCCCGTCCGCAGGGGCGCCCGTGTCCTCGGCCGGCGGCGAAGCCCGGGGCGCGTCGGGCGGGCCTGCATGGGGCCGTGGCGGGCTGCGGCCTCCCAGCCGTAGCCGTCCGCAGGCGTGCGCGCCTGTGTCCTCGGCGGGCGGCGGCACTGATGGCCGTGAGCGGGCGTGCGCGGGGAGTCCCGACGGGGTGGCGGTCCCGGGGTGCCGTGCGCGGGCGCGCGCGGGCCCGGGTCCCGGGCGGGCGGCGGGTCCAGCGCCGTGCGCGGGCGGGCGGGCCGTTCAGTCCGCCGGTGGCAGTTCGCCGGAGCCGCGGGTGATCAGGCGGGTCGGCAGTTCGATCTTCTCCGGGGCGATCAGCGAGCCGTCCAGCTGGCGGAACAGCCGCTCGACGGCGGTGCGGCCCAGCGCCGCCGCGTCCTGCGCGACGACCGTGACCCCCGGCTGGAGCAGGTCGGCCAGCTCGATGTCGTCGAACCCGACGAACGCGACCTGACGCCGCTGCTCGGCCAGGACCCGGATCACGGTGACCGTCACCCGGTTGTTGCCCGCGAAGATCGCCGTGACGGGCGACGGGCCGGACAGCATCTCCTCGGCCGCCCGCCGCACCCGCAGCGGATCGGTGGCCCCCAGCGACATCCAGGCCTCCGCCACCGGTATGCCGGCGTCCTCCATGGCCGCCCGGTAGCCGCGCAGCCGCTCGGCGGCGGTGTGGATGCGCGGCATGTCGCCGATGAAGCCGATCCGCCGGTGCCCGTGGGCGATCAGGTGGGCGACGCCGTCCCGGGCGCCGCCGTGGTTGTCCGACAGGACGACGTCGGCGTCGATCCTCCCGGCCGGACGGTCCACGAACACCGTGGCGACGCCCGCCCTCAGCTCGGGCTCCAGATAGCGGTGGTCGTCACCCGCCGGGATGATGACCAGCCCGTCCACCCGCCGCGCGCACAACGCCAGCACCAGCTCCTGCTCGCGCTCCGGGTCCTCTGCGCTGGAGCCATTGATGAGCAGGGCGCCGTGCGCGCGGGCCACCTCCTCCACGGCGCGGCTCAGCGGGCCGTAGAAGGGGTCGGCGAGATCCTCCAGGACCAGCCCGATGCTCGCCGTCCGGCCCTTGCGCAGCACCCGCGCGCTGTCGTTGCGGCGGAAGCCCAGCGCCTCGATGGCGTCCTGGACGCGGCGCTCGGTCTCCGGGGTCACCCCCGGCTCCCCGTTCACCACCCGGGAGACCGTCTTCAGTCCGACTCCGGCGCGGGCCGCGACATCCTTCATGGTGGGCCGGTTTCCGTAGCGGGTTCCGGCGAGGCGGGAGGGCTCGAGCACGATGAGGGGTCCTGTCCTGTGGTCCACGGGAGGGGATGCGCAGGTCCGTGGTTTGTATGAGGATGTGGCGTCGAGCATAGAGCCTGGACAACGTTGTCAGAGACGGGAGAGACTGTCCAGCGCACTTCCCGGCCCGTGCCCCACCGCTCGGTCGGCCAGTCCGTTCTCCAAGGTGACGGGGGATCCCACACTGATGCACACCGACCTCGTGGCCGCGCTCGACATCGGCGGCACCAAGATCGCAGGGGCGCTGGTGGACCGCGGCGGCCGGATCCTGGTGCGCGCACAGCGCCCCACGCCCGCCCGGCAGGACGGCGACACCGTGATGCGGGCCGTCGAGGAGGTGATCGGCGAGCTCATCGCCTCCCCGCTGTGGAGCCGCGCCGACGCGGTGGGCATCGGCAGCGCGGGCCCGGTGGACGCCTCCACGGGCACGGTCAGCCCGGTGAACGTGCCCGGCTGGCGCGACTACCCGCTGGTGGCCCGGGTCCGGGCGGTGACCGGTGGACTGCCGGTCGAGCTGATCGGCGACGGCGTCGCCATCACCGCCGCCGAGCACTGGCAGGGCGCGGCGCGCGGCCACGACAACGCGCTGTGCATGGTCGTCTCCACCGGCGTCGGCGGCGGCCTGGTCCTCGACGGCCGCCTCCACGCCGGCCCCACCGGCAACGCCGGACACATCGGGCACATCAGCGTGGACCTCGACGGCGACCCCTGCCCGTGCGGCGCGCGCGGCTGCGTGGAACGCATCGCCAGCGGTCCCCACATCGCCCGCCGCGCCCTGGAGGCCGGCTGGCGCCCGGGCCCCGACGGCGACACCTCCGCCGCCGCCGTGGCCGCCGCCGCGCGGGCGGGCGACCCGGTCGCCGTGGCCTCCTTCGAACGCGCCGCACAGGCCCTGGCCGCGGGCATCGCGGCCACCGCGACGCTGGTCGAGATCGACATCGCGGTGATCGGCGGGGGCGTGGGCAAGGCGGGCGACGTGCTCTTCACGCCGTTGCGCAAGTCCCTCGCCGACTACGCCACCCTGTCGTTCGTCCAGCGCCTGACCGTGGTGCCCGCCCGGATGGGCACCGACGCCGGACTGGTCGGGGCCGCCGCGGCGGTCCTGGGCAGGAGAGCCGACGCCGCCGCGGCGGGTGTGTGAGCCGCGGGCCGCGGCGGACGTGGGGCGCGGGACGGCGGGAACGTCCATGCCGGGGGCCGGGGGCCGGGGGCCGGGGGCCGGGAGCGGTGGCCGGGACCCGGGGACCGGGATCGCCGCGTGACCCCGGGCCGGGTCCGTCAGTTGATCGGGGCATGAAGAAGCGCAGCATGCTCGCCATCGCCTCCCTCGCCACCGGTTTCGTCGTCGCGGCGGTCACCCCCTCCCACGCCCTGGGCGAGGGGCTGAGCGGCCTCAACGCCGGTGACGCCCTCAAGAAGCTCGACAAGACCATCGCCGACGAGAGCCTCCGACTGGACGACGACGCCCCGGGCGGCGACCGGAGCGGCCGGGGCGGCGCCGGGCACGGCCACCGGGACCGCTGAGGCGGCGGACCGCGACACCGCGAAGCGCCGGACCCGGGCAAGGGGGGCCGGCGCTTCCGCTTGTGCACCCTCAACGGGGGCTGGTTTCCGTGGCAGGGTGGAGCGGGCAAGGCACAGGGGGCCAACAGAAGAGGGGGAAACGTGATCGTCTGGGTCAACGGCGCGTTCGGTGCGGGGAAGACCACCACCGCACGGGAACTGATCGATCTGATCCCGAACAGCACGCTTTTCGACCCCGAGGTCATCGGTGGCACGCTCACGCACCTGCTGCCGGCCAAGCGCCTCGCCGAGGTCGGCGACTTCCAGGATCTGCCGGCCTGGCGACGCCTCGTCATCGACACGGCCGCCGCCCTGCTCGCCGAACTCGGCGGCACGCTGGTCGTGCCCATGACCCTGCTGCGCCAGGAGTACCGCGACGAGATCTTCGGCGGCCTCGCCGCCCGCCGGATCAGTGTCCGGCATGTCCTGCTCGCCCCGGCCGAAACGATTTTGCGCAAGCGGATAGCCGACCGCGGGACGGTACCGGACGAGGACGCACCGGACGGCGCCGCACAGGTACGGCAGTGGTCCTACGATCACATCGAGCCGTACAAGGCCGCCCTCGCCTCCTGGCTGGCCGCCGACGCCCACCTCGTCGACAACGGCTCCCTCACCCCGTACCAGACCGCCGCCCGGATCGCCGAGGCCGTGGGTTCCGGTGCGGTGCCGGTCTGCGACATCGTGCAGACGCCCGAGCCCACCGCCGAGACGCTCGCCGCCGGTGTCCTCCTCTTCGACGAGCAGGACCGTGTGCTGCTGGTCGACCCGACCTACAAGGCCGGCTGGGAGTTCCCCGGCGGCGTCGTCGAACCCGGCGAGGCGCCCGCCCGCGCCGGCATCCGCGAGGTCGCCGAGGAGACCGGCATCCACCTGGACGACGTACCGAGCCTGCTCGTCGTCGACTGGGAGCCGCCCGCGCCTCCCGGGTACGGCGGACTGCGCCTCCTCTTCGACGGCGGCAGCCTCGACAGCGCGCAGGCCCGGGACCTGCTGCTGCCCGGCCCCGAACTGCGCGGCTGGCGCTTCGTCACCGAACAGGAGGCGTCCGCCCTGCTGCCACCGGTCCGCTACGAGCGACTGCGCTGGGCCCTGCGGGCGCGGGAACGGGGGGCGGCGCTGTATCTGGAGGCGGGGATCCCGGTGGGCTGAGGGGAGGCTCATCGACCGGTTCCGGTCTGCTGAGGGGCGTCCCTCGGTCGGTCCCGGCCGGTCCCCGTCGGGGGGAGGTGGGCGTTCTCTCGTCCCGCCCGGCGGGGCAGGTGGTTCGCCGGGCGGCTGGCGCTGGGCGGTCAGTTCGTGGCGTAGTTGCGCAGGAAGAGGGCCTCGGTCACCGAGAGGCGCTCCAGGTCCTCCGGGGAGACGCTCTCGTTCACGGCGTGGATCTGCGCCTCCGGCTCGCTCAGGCCGATCAGCAGGATCTCCGCGCGCGGGTAGAGGGCGGCGAGGGTGTTGCACAGCGGGATCGAGCCGCCCTGGCCGGCGTACTGCATGCGCTGACCCGGGTACGCCACCGCCATCGCGTCGGCCATCGCCTGGTACGCCGGGCTCGACGTGTCCGCGCGGAACGGCTGGCCCTGCCCGATCTGCTCGACGCTCACCCGCGCACCCCACGGCGTGTGCGCCTCGATGTGCGCCTGGAGCAGCTTGTCCGCCTCGGTCGCGTCCATGCCCGGCGGCACCCGCAGGCTGATCAGCGCGCGGGCGCTCGCCTGCACCGACGGGGTGGCACCGACGACCGGCGGGCAGTCGATGCCGAGGACCGTCACGGCCGGACGCGCCCAGATCCGGTCGGCGACCGTGCCGGAGCCGATCAGCCCGACCCCGTCCAGTACCTTGGTGTCCTCGCGGAAGTGCTCCTCGTCGTACGGGAGTCCCTCCCAGCGGGCATCGGCGATCAGCCCGTCGACCGCCGTCGAGCCGTCCTCCGCGCGCAGCGAGTCCAGTACGCGGATCAACGCGCCCAGCGCGTCCGGCGCGGCGCCGCCGAACTGGCCGGAGTGCACATTGCCCTCCAGGGTGTCGACCTGGACGCGGACCAGCGTCATGCCCCGCAGGCTGGAGGTCACCGTCGGCAGCCCGACGCGGAAGTTGCCCGAGTCGCCGATCACGATCGCGTCGGCCTCCAGCAGCCCCGGGTGCTGCTCGGCGTACCGCTCCAGGCCGCCCGTGCCCATCTCCTCCGAGCCCTCGACGATCACCTTGACGCGCACGGGCACGCCGCCGTCGGCCCTGAGCGCGCGCAACGCCAGCAGGTGCATGATCAGGCCGCCCTTGCAGTCGGCGGCACCGCGGCCGTACCAGCGGCCGTCGCGCTCGGTCAGCTCGAAGGGCGGGGAGATCCAGCGGGCCTCGTCCAGCGGCGGCTGCACGTCGTAGTGGGCGTACAGCAGGACGGTCTTCGCGCCCGCCGGTCCGGGCAGGCAGCCGTACACCGACTGCGTGCCGTCCGGGGTGTCGAGCACGGCCACGTCCTGGCAGCCCTCGGCGCGCAGGGCGTCCGCGACCCAGCGCGCGGCGCCCTCGCTCTCGCTGCGCGGGAACTGGTCGAAGTCCGCCACCGACCGGAAGGCCACCAGTTCGCTGAGTTCCGCCTTCGCCCGGGGCATCAGCGAAGCGACGGTCTCGGCGACCGGATTCGACGACATGGGCACGCTCCTCGTGTGCGCGACGTTGTCTCTCTCGTACGGGTCACGCGGTCGGCAGTTGTGGCAGGTAGGTGCTGCTTCTCTGCTGCGTCCGTTGTTTCTGTGCATCTTCGTGCACGGACGGGTGCTGCTCGTGGGCGCCTGTGACCGCGCACGGAAAGGCGCGCCCCGGAACGCGGGGCGCCTATGGTGCCGATCCTCCCACAGCGGCACGCGGCGATCACCGCCGTAGGATGCGGGGGGACAGATCGGCAGGCGGCGGATCGGGAGCAGTAGACCATCGTGAGCAGCGAGAACTCTTCGGCGGACGACGGGCAGCGGGTGTGGGACGTCGTCGTGGTGGGCGCGGG
The DNA here is from genome assembly GCF_042430725.1 of Streptomyces cinereospinus. Taxonomy (NCBI): domain Bacteria; kingdom Bacillati; phylum Actinomycetota; class Actinomycetes; order Kitasatosporales; family Streptomycetaceae; genus Streptomyces; species Streptomyces cinereospinus. Next base: position 21,020 of record NZ_JBHMCY010000023.1, read on the forward strand.
ACCCGCGGGGGCCTCGGCGGCCTACGCGGCGGCGGTCGCGGGGCGGCGCGTGCTGCTGCTGGAGAAGGCCGGACTGCCCCGTTACAAGACGTGCGGCGGCGGTGTCATCGGCCCCTCGCGTGACGCCCTGCCGCCCGGCTTCGAACTGCCGCTGCGGGACCGGGTGCACGCGGTCACCTTCTCCCACAACGGCCGCTTCAGCCGCACCCGGCGCTCCCGGCAGATGCTCTTCGGGCTGATCAACCGGCCCGAGTTCGACCAGCAGCTCGTCGAGCACGCCCAGAAGGCGGGCGCCGAGCTGCGCACCGGCGTCACGGTGTCGCGGGTCGAGCAGCACGGCTCGGCGGTTCCGGACCGGCGTACGGTCGCCGTCGTGCTGCAGGGCGGGGAGACGGTGCTGGCGCGGGCCGTGGTCGGCGCGGACGGCAGCGCCAGCCGGATAGGCGCCCACGTCGGCGTCAAGCTCGACCAGGTCGATCTGGGCCTGGAGCTGGAAGTCCCGGTGCCGGACACGGTCGCCGAGGACTGGAAGGGGCGGGTCCTCATCGACTGGGGGCCGCTCCCCGGCAGCTACGGATGGGTCTTCCCCAAGGGCGACACCCTGACGGTCGGTGTGATCTCCGCGCGCGGGGAGGGGGCCGCGACCAAGCGGTACCTGGAGGACTTCGTCGGGCGGCTGGGGCTCGCCGGCTTCGAGCCGAGCGTCTCCTCCGGGCACCTGACCCGCTGCCGCGCCGACGACTCGCCGCTGTCGCGCGGGCGGGTGCTGGTGTGCGGGGACGCGGCGGGGCTGCTGGAGCCGTGGACCCGCGAGGGCATCTCGTTCGCCCTGCGGTCGGGGCGGCTCGCGGGGGAGTGGGCGGTACGGATCGCGGAGGCGCACGACGCGGTGGACGCCCGCCGGCAGGCCCTGAACTACGCCTTCGCGATCAAGGCCGGGCTGGGTGTGGAGATGGCGGTGGGCCGGCGGCTGCTGACGGTGTTCCAGCGGCGGCCCGGGCTCTTCCACGCGGCGCTGACCGGGTTCCGGCCGGCATGGAGGGCGTTCGTGGACATCACCCGGGGCGCCACCTCGCTGGGCGAGATCGTCCGCACGCATCCGATGGCCCAGCGTGCGCTGACCGCGCTGGATCGCCGGACGACGGGCGGGACGGCGACGGCGACGGCGACGGCGGCGACCGAGGAGGGCGGGGAGGGCGGCTCCTGAGCCGCTCCCTCGGTGCGGTGCGGTGCGGTGCGGTGCGGTGCGGTGCGGTGCGAGCGCGGTGCGGGCCGTGCGCCGGTCGACCGCGCGCCGCGGCTCTCCGGCGTCCCGGGCGGCGCGCCGGTCCCGCCCCGCCGGACACGGCGGTGGACCGCGGAGTTCCGCGGCGGCCCGTTCCGGGGGCCGACGGCCGCCGGGGCGCTCGCCGTACTCACCGAGCCGCAGCCGGAGGTGCCGGCCGGCTACGCGTCGGGGCCGGTACGGCCGGCTCGGCTCGGCCGAGTCGCGTGCCGGAACCGGACCAGCACGGCGACCGCCCGGACGACGAACAGCACCGGCCCGAGGACCAGCCCCGCGTGCATCAGCGACCTCTCCACCACACGCGGCAGGTCGAAGAGCCACGCCGGACCGGCGACCGCCCCGAGCACCACCGCCGCGGCGAACGCGGCGCTGCACAGCGCGTACCCGATCTCGACGGTGATCGCGTCCCGTTCGGCCTGTGTACGCCGTCCCCCGTGAGTCTCCATGGCCGCATCAGACAGGCGTGCGCCCGGCGGAGCAAGCAGGCCCCGCCGGGCGCATCTCGGAGACGTCCTCCGGTCGCGGGCCGGCACCCGTCTGCTGGTCGCGGGCCGGCACCCGCCCACCGGCCGTGGGCCGGTAGCGGCCGGCTGGTCGCGGGCCGGCACCCGTCCGCTGGTCGCGGAGCGGTACCCCTGCGGTCGGGGAACCGCTACCCGTCTGCTGGTCGCGGGCCGGCACCCGCCCACCGGCCGTGGGCCGGTAGCGGGCGGCTGGTCGCGGGCCGGCACCCGTCCGCTGGTCGCGGAGCGGTACCCCTGCGGTCGGGGAACCGCTACCCGTCGGCTGGTCGCGGAGCGGCACCCGCTCACCGGCCGCGGACCGGCCTCGCCCGCTAGTCGCGGACCGGCACCTGTTCCGCTGCCGCCTCCGTCCCCGCCGCCGTCTCCCGCACCGCGGACCGGGCGACCACGACCGTCCGCCCCGCACGCTGCGTCCGCAGCCCCGACAGGGCGATCAGCAGACCGGCGACGGCGATGCCCGTGACCACGATCAGACCCGGCCGGTAGCTGTCCAGGACGGCCTGCGGGGTGGGGTCCGCCGGGGCGCCCGCCGTCACCACCGCCGTCACCACGGCGAGGAATATCGCGCCGCCGACCTGCACGGACGTGTTGAGCAGACCGGAGACCATGCCCTGCTCGTGGTCCTCGACGCCGTTGGTGGCCTGGATGTTGAGCGAGGGGAAGACCAGCGCGCAGGCCGCGCCGATCAGCAGCATGCTGGGCAGCACGGCGACCGCGTAGACCGGGTCGAGGTCGACGCCGAGGAAGAGCGCGTAGCCGACGACCATGAGCGCGAAGCCGACCGCGAGGAGGCGCTGGGTGCCGAACCGGTCCACGAACGAGCCCACGCTCGTGGAGGACAGCGCCACCAGCGCGCCCGCCGGCAGGAAGGCGAGCGCCGTGTGCAGCGCGGACCAGCCGAGCAGGGACTGCATGTACAGGGTGACCAGGAACTGGAAACCGACGTAGGAGCCGAAGAAGGTCATGGCGCCGAGCTGGGCCCGGACCTGGGTGCCGGAGCGCAGCACGCCGAGCCGGACCAGCGGTCCGGGCGAGCGCCGCTCGATCGCGACGAACACCGTCAGCAGGACGGCGACCGCGAGGAACGACAGCAGGGTGCGGGCGGAGGTCCAGCCGGCCTCCGGGGCCTGCACGACGGTGAGGACCAGCAGCAGCATCGAGGCGGTGCCGACGACGGCGCCGGGGACGTCGTAGCCGTCGTGGTCGCGTTCGCGGGTGCCGCGCGGCAGCAGCCTCAGGCCCGCGACCAGGGCCATGAGGGCGATCGGCGCGGGCAGCAGCATGGTCAGACGCCAACTGGCCGCGGTGAGCAGGCCGGAGAGGACCAGGCCCATCGAGAAGCCGGTCGCGGCGCAGGTGGTGTAGAGGGACAGGGCGCGGTTGCGCAGCGGGCCCTCGGGGAACGTCGTCGTGATGATCGACAGGCCGGCGGGGGCGGTGAAGGCCGCGCTCAGGCCCTTGACGAACCGGCTGGCGATCAGCAGCGGGCCGGAGTCGACGAGGCCGCCGAGCAGCGAGGCGAGGGCGAACACCCCCAGGGCCACCAGGAACACCTGGCGCCGGCCGAGCAGGTCGGCGGTCCGTCCGCCGAGCAGCAGCAGGCCGCCGTAGCCGAGGATGTAGCCGCTGACGACCCACTGCAGGGCCGAGGTGGACAGGCCGAGGTCGGCACCGATGGACGGCAGAGCGACGCCGACCATCGACACGTCCAGCGCGTCGAGGAACATCGCTGCGCACAGCACCAGCAGGGTGCCCCAGAGGCGTGGGGTCCAGCGTCCCTCGGACGCCGGGGTGGTGAGCGGAGAGGTCATGCCGCCGACAGTACATGCGTATGCATTGATTGCAAGTGCATTTGATGACGCTGCAATAAATTCCCTTCTCTGCTACGGTGCGGTCATGGCGGCGAAGAAGGCCGAGCAGGCACTGGTCGAGCAATGGCGCGACATCCTGGCCCTGCACGCGCGCACGCAGTGCGAGATAGACCGCGCACTGCACCAACACCACCTGTGCGCCAGCGACTTCGAGGTGCTCGACGTGCTCGCCGTCGGCACCGGGGACTGTGCCCTGCGCGTGCAGGAGATCTCCGAGCGGGTCCACCTCAGCCAGAGCGCGCTGTCCCGGCTGGTCGCCCGGCTGGAGAAGGACGGTCTGGTGGAGCGCGCCATGTGCCCCGAGGACCGGCGCGGCGTCCGCGTGGCGCTCACCGCGAAGGGCCGCGCCCTGCACGGCGAGGCACTGCCCGTGCAGCGGGCGGTGCTGTCCCGGATGCTGACGGACTGACCCGGACGCTGGCGGACTGACCCGCGCCGCGGGGGCGGGCGTCAGCCCCAGACGATCCCGGACCTCTCCCGCCACAGCTCCGCCAGCGCGGCATCCCCCTGGACCTCGGGGAACGGCCCCCGGTTCCACAGCGCGAGGTACAGCGGTACGGCCGGCCCGCCAAGTTCGCAGTCGGCGGCACCGGCGTCGCCCGGCTCGGTCACCGGCGGTTCCGCGGACAGCCGTACGGTCCACACCGCGTCGCCGGTGTCGGTCGCCCGCACCCGCAGCACCCGGGGCTCCTCGGTGCGCACGGCGCTCTTGCGGCGGGCGTGGAAACCGCGCAGCAGCTCGTCGATGCCGTCCACCGCGAAATCGCGGGCGATCTCCGCGTGCGCGCCGCCGCGCGCGGACTCCGCGTCGACGCGGTGCACGGTCGTCTCGTGCGCCTGGCGCCGCGCCCAGCCGGCGAGCGGGGACGGGGCGGGCAGCACCTGCCAGCACCGCACGTCGGGCGGGGCGGCGGCGAGGGTGTCGACCAGCCCGCGGTGGCTCTCCCGGTACCAGGCCAGCAGGTCGTCGCCGTCCAGGCCGGGCAGTTCCTCGCCGGGCCGGAACGAGGTCAGCGCCTGGGCGACGAAGGCGGCCGCCCAGCGGTGCACCATGCCGGTGTGCCGCAGCAGGTCCCCGACCTGCCAGTCCGGGCAGGTCGGCACCTCGGCGCCGGTCCCGGCCTCGGCGGCGGCCGCGGCGAGCAACCGGCCCTCGCGGTCGAGGGTGTCGAGGAAGTCGGCGGTCTGCATGCGGCAGAGTCTGCCGCATGCGGGGCGGTCGAAGGAAAGGGGATTCCGGCCCTCGGACGCCGCTGGTCAGTCCCCGGCCGCCTTGCGGGTGGCGAACCCGATCACCGCCGCGAGGCCCGCCAGCGCCGCCACGCTCGTCAGCGCGGCCGGCAGCGAGAACCACTCGGCCATGAACCCGATGGCGGGCGGCCCGAGCAGCATCCCGCCGTACCCGAGCGTCGAGGCGGTGGCGACGCCGCCGGGACCGGCGAGCGCGCCCGCGCGTTCGACGGCCACCGGGAAGAGGTTGGCGAGACCGAGGCCGGCGACCGCGAACCCGACGAGCACGGCCCACACGGCGTCCGCCAGTGAGCCGACCAGCATGCCGGCCGCCGCGGTCGCGCCGCCGGCGACCACGGTACGGGTGCGGCCGAGGCGTTCGAGCAGCGCGGTCCCGGTCAGCCGGCCGACGGTCATGGCGAGGGCGAAGCAGGTGTAGCCCACGGCCGCCACGCCCGGCGAGGCGTGCAGGTCCTGCTCCAGGTGCAGGGCGCCCCAGTCGGCCAGGGCGCCTTCGCCGTAGGCCGTGCACAGGGCGATCAGGCCGAAGACGGCCACCAGGCCCCGGGTCCGGGGACCGGTGCCGCGCTGCGCCCCGGCGGCCTGCGGGATCCGCTCCGGCGGGACCGGCGGCTCGTGGCGCAGCAGCGTCGGCCCGGCCGCGGCGGTGACCAGCAGGCCGACGACGGTCAGCCCGAGCAGGTGCCAGGTGGGCGAGAGGGATCCCGCGACCAGCGCGCCGAGCCCCGCTCCGGCCATCCCGCCGAGGCTGAAGGCGGCGTGGAAGCTGGGCATCACCGGGCGCCGCAGGGCGGTGACGAGGTCGACGGCGGCGCTGTTGAAGGCGACGTTGATGCCGCCGTAGGCCGCGCCGAAGAACAGCAGGACGGCGCCGAGGGCCGGTGCGGAGTGGGTGAGGGGCGGCAGCGCGACGCTGAGGGAGAGCAGGACCGCGCAGACCACGGTCACCGGGTGGCTGCCGAAGCGGCGGCACAGGCGACCGGTGACGGTCATCGTGACGACCGCGCCGGCGGAGACGCAGAGCAGCGCGAGCCCGAGGGTGCCGGCGGAGGCGCCGGTCTGTTCCTTGATCGCGGGGATGCGGACGACCCAGCCCGCGAAGATGAAGCCGTCGAGGGCGAAGAAAGTGGTCAGGACGGCCCGGAGACGGGTGAGGTTGTCGTTGCCCGGCACGGCGTTGTGCGAACGGGCTTTGTTTATCTGCGGCACAAAAGGGAGGTTAGGTCGATGCCGTGGGACGGGGCAAGGGGTCGCTCCGGGGGCCGGCCCGGGTCGTGGACGGCCGGATGGGCTGCCGCCCCCGTCAATCCCGTTGACTGGCAACGGAATTGAGGATGCCGGCCGCGACGGCCGCCGCCCCGCCGGGGGGTAGGGGAACGGTCCGTGGCCACCGGGTGAATGGCCGGATCTGCGGTGTGGTAAGCATATGAGCGCCACCTAGCTCGAAAGATAGGCCCCGTGACTCTCAACGACGACTCGTTCACCAACTGGAAGAACCGCGAAGAGATCGCGGAGTCGATGATTCCGATCATCGGGAAGCTGCACCGCGAACGGGACGTCACCGTCCTGCTGCACAGCCGCTCCTTGGTGAACACGTCGGTCATCAGCATCCTCAAAGCCCACCGGTTCGCCCGCCAGATCGCCGGCGCCGAGCTCTCGGTCACCGAGACGATGCCCTTCCTCCAGGCGCTCACCACCCTCGACCTCGGTCCCTCCCAGATCGACATCGGCATGCTCGCCGCCACGTACCCGGCCGACGACCGGGGCCTGAGCGTCGAGGAGTTCACCGCCGAGGCGGTCGCCGGGGCCACCGGCGCGGACCGGACCGAGCGTCGCGCACCGCGCGACGTCGTCCTCTACGGCTTCGGCCGCATCGGCCGCCTGGTCGCCCGGCTGCTGATCGAGAAGGCCGGCTCCGGCAACGGCCTGCGGCTGCGCGCCATCGTCGTCCGGGGCGGCGGCGGACGGGCCGACGAGGACCTCGTCAAGCGCGCCTCGCTGCTGCGCCGCGACTCCATCCACGGCCAGTTCCAGGGCACGATCACCGTGGACGAGGCGACCAGCACGATCGTCGCCAACGGCAACGAGATCAAGGTGATCTACTCCGACGACCCGATGTCGGTGGACTACACGGCGTACGGCATCAGCGACGCCATCCTCATCGACAACACCGGCAAGTGGCGCGACCGCGAGGGCCTGTCCAGGCACCTGCGGCCGGGCATCGCCAAGGTCGTGCTCACCGCGCCCGGCAAGGGTGACGTGCCGAACATCGTGCACGGCGTCAACCACGAGACGCTCAAACCGGACGAGACCGTCCTGTCCTGCGCGTCCTGCACCACCAACGCGATCGTCCCGCCGCTGAAGGCGATGGACGACGAGTTCGGCGTGGTGCGCGGGCACGTGGAGACCGTCCACTCGTTCACCAACGACCAGAACCTGCTGGACAACTACCACAAGGCCGACCGCCGGGGCCGCTCCGCGCCGCTGAACATGGTCATCACCGAGACCGGCGCCGCCTCCGCCGTCGCCAAGGCGCTGCCCGGCCTCCAGGCGAAGATCACCGGCAGCTCGATCCGCGTGCCCGTGCCGGATGTCTCGATCGCCATCCTCAACCTCCAGCTCGCCCGCGAGACCACCCGCGAGGAAGTCCTCGACCACCTCCGCGAGGTGTCGCTGACCTCGCCGCTGAAGCGCCAGATCGACTTCATCACCGCCCCCGACGCGGTCTCCAGCGACTTCATCGGCTCGCGCCACGCCTCGATCGTCGACGCCGGCGCCACCAAGGTCGAGGGCGACAACGCCATCCTCTACCTCTGGTACGACAACGAGTTCGGCTACTCCTGCCAGGTCGTCCGGGTCGTCCAGTACGTCTCCGGCGTGGAGTACCCGACGTATCCGGCGCCGGTGGCCTGACCCGGCGACCGGTGTCCTCCGGCGGCCGCCGCGACGCCCGGACCGCGTTCACCCGCGGTCCGGGCGTCGCCGGTCGCTCAGGACACCCGCGGCAGTCCCGGTCCGGCACACCGCACGTCCGCCGCCGGGACCGCGCCGCCGACCAGGTACGCGGCCACCGTACCGTCCACGCACGCGTTCCCCCGGCTCGCGAACACGCCGTGCGCGTAGTCGTTCTCCAGCGTCACCAGCCGTGAGCCGGGCAGGACCCGGCGCAGCTCACGCGCCCCCGCGGCCGGCGTGAGCGGACCGTGCGCCGAGGCCACCAGGAGCAGCGGCGGCGCGCCGGGGCCGCCCAGCGGGGTGCGGCGGGCGGGGCGGTACCGCCAGTAGGCGCGGGCCGATGCCTCCAGGCCGGTGAGGACCGGCCGGGGATCGATGCGGCGGGTGCGGCGGAGGTCCGCGAGGACGCGGCCCGGTGTGGGCCCGGGCCCGTCGGCGCACGTGACGACCCGGTTCGCCGCCTCGCAGTTGCGCGAGGACGCGCTGCCGAAGGGGGATGCGGGACGCAGCCCCGCCACCGTGCCCTCCCGCGGGCAGGCGCGCAGACCGTCGGCGAGCCCCGCCCACCGCTCGGTGCGGCCCAGGGCGCGGTACACCGCCCGGTCGAACTCCGCCGCACCGAAGCCCTCCACCGGACGCGCCGCCACCCCGCGCCGCACCCGCAGACCGGCCGCGCGGACGCCGGCCGGACCACCGCCCGGTCCGAAACGGTCCGCGTGCGCGGCCGTCCACGCGAAGCAGAGGTCCCGCTGCCGCAGCAGCGCACGGCTCTGGACGGCGTCGAAGGCGTACCGACTCCACGGGCCCACCACACTGTCCAGGACCATCCGGCCCACCCGGTGCGGATGCAGGGCCGCGTACGCCGCGCCCAGCCGACTGCCGTACGAGACCCCCGGGGAGTTCGTCACCGGCTCGCCGAGCGGGGTCCGGATCGCGTCCATGTCGTGCGCGGTCCGTTCGGTGGTTCAGGTACGGCAGCGCGCCGCCCGCGCCCGCCGCGCAGTCGTCCGCCAGGTCCCGCAGTGAGTCGAGGTAGGCCCGTTCCGCCGCCGGGCCCACCGGCACCGGATCCGCGGCCGGGCTGTCGAAGAGGCCGCCCATCGGGCCGCACGCGACGGGCGCGCCGAGGCCGACACCGCGCGGGTCGAAGCCGGCCACGTCGTACGAACGCCGCACGCGCTCCGGCGGTTTCGCCCGTTTCGTCACCGCGCACGGCAGCCCGGAGCCGCCCGGTCCGCCCGGGTCGGCCAGCAGGGCGCCGCGCCGTTCGGCGGGTGTGCCCGAGGCGGGGACGCGGGAGACGGCTGTCCCGACGCGCCGCCCGCGCGGGCGGTCCCGGTCCAGGGGCGCGGTCGCGCGACCGCACTCGACGCGGTCCGGGGCGGCGGGGCCGGTACCGAGGCGGGGCGGCGGCCGAAGCGGAGGGCGGAGGCGGCCACGGCGTGCGCGGACCCCGCCGGGGCGGCGGGGGAGAGGGCGCGGCGCCGGCCGCGAGGGCGCACAACAGGGCGGTGCGGCGGGAGGGATGAAGCACCAGGCGCTCCGAACGACTGTCAAATGATCAGATGACAATGGGATTCATTGTCGCTACTGTGGCCTGCGCACAACCCGGCGCCCGCCCCGAGCGGGCCCGCCGGGCTGCCCCGACGTCTGAAGAACCCGTCCGAAAAGGGGAGTTGTGGGTCATCTGCTGGTGGTCGAGAGCTGGGTCGGCTCGATGAGCAGGCTGCTGCCGCGTGCGATCCGGGAAGGCGGTCACGAGTTCACCTTCCTCACCCGTGACCTGCACCACTATCTGCGCTCCGCGCCGGAGGGCACGGCCCACCCGCTGCTGGGCGCCCGCAACGTCGTCACCGCCGACACCAACGACCCCGAGGCCCTGCTGCCCGAGGTCGAACGGCTGCACGCGGTGCTGGGCTTCGACGGCGTGCTCACGTCCTGCGACTACTACCTGCCGGTGGCGGCCCGGATCGCCGGCCGCCTCGGGCTGCCCGGGCCGGGCCCGGAGGCGGTGGGGAACGCCTGCCGCAAGGACGCCACCCGCCGCGTCCTCGCCGGTGCCGGGGTGCCCCAGCCGCGCTTCGCCGTCCACGGGGAGTGGGCGGACATCGCCCGCGCCGCGAAGGAGATCGGCTACCCGCTGGTCGTCAAGCCCGTCGACCTGTGCGCCGGCATGTACGTCCGGCGGGTGGACGACGAGGCCGAGCTGGCGACCGCCTGCCGGGCCCTGGCCGGCTTCCCGGTCAACGCCCGCGGACAGCGCCGGGCGCCGGTCGTGCTCCTGGAGGAACTGCTGGACGGCCCCGAGGTGAGCGTCGAAACCGTTTCGCACGCGGGCGCCGTGCACGTCGTCGGCGTCACCGACAAGAGCCTCGGCGGGGCGCCCGCCTTCATCGAGACCGGCCACATGTTCCCGGCCGCGCTCACCCCCGCCGACGCCGAGGCCGCCGAACAGACCGCGCTGCGCGCCCTGAAGGCGCTCGGGCTGACCGAGGGCGTGGTCGCGCACACCGAGATCAGGCTGACCTCCGCCGGGCCGCGGGTCGTCGAGGTCAACCCGCGCCCCGCGGGCAACCGCATCACCGAACTGGTCCGCCACGTCACCGGCATCGACCTCGCCGCCGCCTTCGTCGACGTCGCCCTCGGCCGCGCCCCCGACCTGCGCCGCACCGACACCGGCCTGCGCAGCGCCGCCATCGGCTTCCTCCTGCCGCACACCGCGGGCACCCTCGAAGCCCTCGACGGCACCGCCCTCGAGGACGCCCCCGACGTGCTGGAGGTACAGCTCACCGCACCCGGTACGCAGGTGAAGGCGGCCGGCAGCAACAACGAGTACCTCGGACACGTCATGGCCGGCGACCCCGGTGGCCCCGGCGCCCGCGACCGTGTCGAGGCCCTGCTCGCCGGGGTGCGCACCGGGCTGGTGATCCGATGACCCTCGACACGGCGGCATACCGCACCCTCGCCGACCTCGTCGCCCGCGTCCGGGCCGGGGCGCTCGGCCCGGACCCCGCCACCCGGCGGATCGCGGTCGCCTTCACCACCCGGCAGGCCGTACGGCACACCGGGCGCGGCACCGGCTACCGCAACGAGGTGCTCAGCCTGCGCCTGGCCGAGGCCGTCGGCTCCTGCGCCGTCGAACCCGGAACGCTGCCCGAGACCGCGCTCGACGACTGCGTCGGCGCGGACGTCGCCCGGCTGCTCGGCCACCCGCTGCTCCCGGTGCGGGTGGCGGCCCTCGACGCCTACCTGGCGCACGTCGCCCCGCACGCTCCGCAACACGGGGCGGAGCCGGTGCGGCTGCCCGCCGGGTCCTCGCTGGCGAAGTCGCGGGCCCGCGCGCGTGCCGTGACCGAACTGCTCGACCTGCCGGCCGGGGCCACCGTCCTGGTCGTCGGCGTCGTCAACTCGCTGCTGGAGGCGCTGCGTGCGCGCGGTCTGGGCTACCTGCCCTGCGACCTCAAGGGCGGGGTCACCGAGTGGGACGAGCCCGTCGCCACCGACGCCCTCGCCGCCGCCGAGCGCTGCGACGCGCTGCTCGTCTCCGGTATGACACTGGGCAACGGCACCTTCGACCCGTTGCGCCGGCACGCGCTGCGGCACGGCAAGCAGCTGGTGATGTTCGCCCAGACCGGCAGCGCCGTGCTGCCCCGCTTCCTCGGGCAGGGCGTGAGCGCCGTGTGCGCGGAGCCGTACCCCTTCTTCTGGCTGGACGGCGGGCCCGGCGTCATCCACCGCTACCGCGAGGACGTGCGATGACCACCACCGCCGTACGCGCCCCGGCGCGCCCCGAACTGCTCGACCTCCTCGGCCGTACCCCCGTCGTCCGGATCGGCGCCGAACTGCCCGGACCGCACCCCGGCTTCTGGGCCAAGCTCGAAGGGCTCGCGGCGGGCGGGATGAAGGCGCGGGCCGCGCTGTCCATGCTGCTCGGCGCCCGCGAGCGCGGCGAGCTGCGGCCCGGCGCGCCGGTCGTGGAGTCGACGTCCGGCACGCTCGGCCTCGGCCTCGCCTTCGCCGGACAAACCCTCGGCCACCCCGTGGTGCTGGTCGGCGACCGGGAACTGGAGCCGTCCATGCGGCAGTTGCTGTGCGCCCACGGCGTGCGGCTGGACATCGTCGACCGGCCCGCCCCGCGCGGCGGCTGGCAGGCGGCCCGCCTCACCCGGCTGCGCGAACTGCTCGCCGACCTGCCCGGAGCCTACTGGCCGGACCAGTACAACAACCCCGACAACACCGCCGGCTACGCCTCCCTCGCCGCCGAACTCGCCGCCCAGCTCGACCATCTGGACATCCTGGTGTGCAGCGTCGGCACCGGCGGGCACAGCGCCGGACTCGTCGGCCCGCTGCGCCGGCACTGGCCCGGCCTGCGGCTGATCGGCGTCGACGCGACCGGCTCCACCATCTTCGGCCAGCCCGCCAGACCCCGGCTGATGCGCGGCCTCGGCAGCAGCATCCACCCCCGCAACGTCGCCTACGACGCCTTCGACGAGGTGCACTGGGTCGGGCCCGCCGAGGCCGTGGACAGCTGCCGCCGGCTCGCCCGCAGCGCCTTCGTCACCGGCGGCTGGAGCACCGGCGCGGTCGCGCGCGTCTCCGCCTGGGCGGCCCGCGTGCACCCCGGCGCGGTGGTCGCCACCGTCTTCCCCGACGGCCCGCACCGCTACCTCGGCACCGTCTACGACGACGACTTCACCACCGCGCACGGCATCGACCCCGCCACCGCGGCCCGCCGCCCCGTCGAGATCCCGCACCCGCGCGCCGCCGAGGCCACCGGATGGGTGCGCTGCACCCGTGTCACCGACCCGCTCGACCTCCCGGAAGTCCACCGGTGAAGGCCACTCGACGCACCGTGCGGCTCGACCTCGCCGAGCCGCTGCGCATCTCCCGCTCCACCATGTCCGCACGCGACGCCGTGTGGCTGACCGTCGAACACGACGGGCTGTCCGGCCACGGAGAGGCCGTCAGCAGCGTGTACCACGGTCTCGACGCCGACACCCTCGCCCGCCTCCTCGACGCCGTCGGCCTGCACCGCTTCGCCGACCCCGAGACCGCCCTGGAGGCACTGCGGGCCGGGCAGCTGGCCGGTGACACGGCGGCCGCCGTCACCGCCGCCGTCGAGTCGGCCCTCCTGGACCTGGTCGGCAAGCGGGCGGGCACCCCCGTGCACCGCCTCCTCGGCGCGCCCCGCGCGCCCGTGGCCGCCACCGCCCGCACCATCGGCATCTGCGCACCCGGGCACGCCGCCGCCCAGGCCCGGCGCCTGACCGCCGCCGGTTTCACCCTCCTGAAGGTCAAGGCCGGCACACCCGACCCCGCGGACGACGTCGAGCGGGTCCGCGCCGTCCGCGCCGCCGCGCCCGGCGCCCGGCTGCTCCTGGACCCCAACGGGGCCTGGACGCCCGGGCAGGCCCCCGCGCTGCTCGCCGCGTTCGCCGGCCTCGGCGTCGAAGCCGTCGAACAGCCCCTCGCCCCCGGCGACCCCGAGGCGCTCGGCGCGCTCGCCACGCGCTCTCCGCTGCCGGTGATCGCCGACGAGGACGCCGTCGGCCTCGACGACGCCCGCCGCCTCGCCGGACGGGTGCACGGGGTCAACGTCAAACTCGCCAAGTGCGGCGGCGTCCACGCGGCCCTGCGCATCGCCGACGCCCTCCAGGGCAGCGGCACCGCGCTGATGCTCGGCTGCCTCACCGCCAGCACCCTCGGCCTCGCCCCCGCCGTGCACCTGGCCGACCGTGCCCGCTGGGCCGACCTCGACGGCCATCTGCTGCTCGCGCACGACCCGTGGACCGGGATCGGCGGCACCGACGGCCACGTCCGCGCGGGCGACCGTCCCGGACTGGGCGTGACGGAGGTGGCGCCGTGAGGACCTGGCACGAGATACGCACGTTCCCGCTCGCCGTGCGCCTGCTGCTGGTCAACCAGCTCGGCGTCAACACCGGCTTCTACCTGCTCATCCCCTACCTCGCCACCCACCTCACCGAGAACCTCGGCATGTCGGCGGCCGTCGTCGGCATCGTCCTCGGCGTGCGCAACCTCAGCCAGCAGGGCCTGTTCGTGATCGGCGGCTCCGCCTCCGACCGGCTGGGCGCCCGGGGCGTGATCATCGCCGGGTGCGCGCTGCGGACCGTCGGGTTCGGGCTGTTCGCGCTCGGCGACGCACTGCCGGTGCTGCTCGCCGCGTCCGTGCTGAGCGGACTGGCCGGGGCTCTGTTCAACCCGGCCGTCCGAGCCTACCTGGCGCAGGAGTCGGGGGAGCGCAAGGCGGAGGCGTTCGCGCTGTTCAACGTGTTCGCCACGACCGGCGCGCTGCTCGGCCCCCTGCTCGGCAGCCTGCTCCTGCTCGTCGACTTCCGCACGTCGGCGCTGACCGCCGCCGCGATCTTCGCGGTGCTCACGGTCGCGCAGGCCCTGGTCCTGCCCGCGCGCCCGGTCGAGCCGGGCGAGGGCGGGTTCCTCGCCGACTGGCGGGAGACCCTCGGCAACCGGGCGTTCCTGGCGTTCTCCCTGGCCATGGTCGGCCTGTTCACCCTGGAGAACCAGCTCTACCTGCTGCTGCCGGCCGGCGCCCGCCAGGCCACCGGCTGGGACGGCGCGGCCGGACTGGTCTTCCTCGCCGGCACCCTGGTCAACCTCACCCTGCAACTGCGCCTCACCCGCGCCCTCAAGCGGCGCGGCAGCCGGGCCCGCTGGATCTGCGCCGGCCTGCTGCTGACGGGCCTGGCGTTCCTGCCGCCGGCCACCGTGGCGGGCAGCACCTCCAGCGGGCTCCTGGACGCCGTCCCCGTGCTGCTCGGCGCCCTGCTGCTCTACACCGGTCTCATGATCGCCTCGCCGTTCGTCATGGAACTGGTCCCCGCCTTCGGCCGCCCCGAGCTGACCGGCACCTACTACGGGATCTTCTACGTCGTCTCCGGCGTCGCCGCCGCCCTCGGCAACACCGTCGTGGGCTGGGCCATGGACACCGGGCAGGGCGGCGCGCGCTGGCTGCCCTGGGCGTGCTGCGTCCTGTTCGGACTGGCCTCCGCGCTCGGCGTTGCCCTGCTGCACCGCCGCGACGCGCTGCCCACCCCGCCGCGGGCCGCCGTACCGGCCCGGGCCTGAAGGAGCCGCATGACCACCCCCGCCAACCTCCTCACCGACCACCCCGAGCTGTACGAGGCCCGCTTCCCCGACCCGGAACGGCTGGCCGGCCGCTGGACCGAGGACTGCCTGCGGCGGTACGGCGCCGGACCCCGCGTGCTGGACCTGGGCTGCGGCACCGGGCGCGACGCCGCCCATCTGCACAGCGCCGGGCGCCGGGTGACCGGCGCGGACCTCTCCGCGGCGATGCTCGCGCACGCCCGCGCGCACCACCCCGGACCCGCGTACGTCCGTGCCGACCTGCACGGGTTCGACCTGGGCCGGGGCGCCTTCGACGCGGTGGTGTGCTTGGACAGCGCGCTGCTGTACTGCCACACCAACGACCAGCTCGACGGCTGCCTGACCTCCTGCCGCCGGGCCCTCGCCCCGGGCGGCCTGCTGGTCGCCGAGATGCGCAACGGCGCCTACTTCCTGGGCCGGACGGACCTGCTCGACACGCCGAAGACCGACACCTTCCGCCTGCGGGGCACGGAGTACCGCGCCACCACCACCCTCACCGTGGACCGCACGGCCCAGCTCCTGCGCCGGGTCCGGACCTGGACCGCGGACGACGGATCGGCGCCCGTGGCGCAGCGGTCGGCCTGGCGGCTGCTGTTCCCGCAGGAGCTGCGGCACCTGCTGGCCGCGCACGGCTTCGAGGTACTGGAACTGCACGACGGACCCGGGCCGCGCACCGAACCCCCGTGGCGGGAGGGCCGGCCGCCCGGCACGGCCACCGACGCCGACCGGTTGCACCTGGTCGCACGCCGCACCACCGCCACCCACTGACCCGTCCCTCCGCCCCAAGGAACCCTCATGCGCACCCTGCACGACGACCGCCTCCCCGGCCTGCGCCGGCGCGGCTTCCTCGCCGCCACCGGCGCCGCCTCCCTCGGCACGCTCGCCCTCACCGGCTGCGGCTCCCCCGACGCCCCCGGCCCGGGCGAGGGCGACGGCACCCCCCGGCGCGGCGGGCGGCTGCGGGCCGCCTTCGCCGGCGGCGGTGCCGGCGAGACCCTCGACCCGCACCTGGCCAACCTCTTCGTCGACGTCGCCCGCGCCAAGGCGCTGTTCGACAAACTCGCCGACTACGGGCCCGGCCTGGCCGCCGAGCCGCGGCTCGCCGCCGGATGGGAGGCGAACACGGCCATGGACCGCTGGCGGGTCACCCTGCGCGAGGCCGCCTTCCACGACGGCAAGCCGGTCACCGCCGCCGACGTGCTGCACAGCTACCGCCGGATCGCCGACCCCCGGCAGGCGTTCCGCGCCAAGGCGTCGCTGGAGCCCATCGACCTCGACGCCAGCCGCGCCACCGGCCCGCGCAGCATCGAGTTCGTGCTCAAACGGCCCACCGCCGAATTCCCCAACGTGCTCGCCGCGTTCGGCGCGTACGTCGTGCCCGAGCACGCCACCCGCCCCGACCGCGACCCGGTCGGCTCCGGCCCGTTCCGGTTCGTCTCCTTCGCCCCCGGCCGCTCCGCCGTCGTCCGCCGCCACGACGACTACTGGGACGGCGCCCCCTACCTCGACGAACTGGAGTTCGTCGTCGCCAACGAGGAGTCCGCCCGCGTCAACGCCCTGCTCGCCGGCCAGGTCGAGTACGCCCACGAACTGAACCCGACCACCGCCCGCGCGCACGAGAACCAGGGTCAGATCGACATCGTCCGGCTGCGCAACAGCGCCATGCAGGCCTTCGCCATGAAGACCGACCGGCCGCCCTTCGACGACCGGCGGGTCCGGCAGGCGTTCTTCCTCATCGCCGACCGGGGCGAACTCGTCGAGGGCGCGCTGTCCGGCGCCGGCGAGATCGGCAACGACCTGTTCGGCAAGGGCTACGAGTACTACGCCGACGGGCTCCCGCAGCGGGAACAGGACCTCGGCAGGGCCCGCGCCCTGCTCAGGCAGGCCGGCGCCGACGACCTGAGGGTGACCCTCGACACCTCGGCCGTGGCCGCCGGGTTCACCGAGGCCGCGAGCATCTTCCGCGACCAGGCGCGGAAGGCGGGCGTCACCGTGCAGGTGCGGACCGGCAGCAAGGACTCCTACTGGAGCGACATCCTCGACTCCGGCACCCTCGCCTGCTACCGCTCCGGAGCCATGCCCATCGAGGCCCACCTCTCCCAGCGGCTGCTCACCGACTCCACCACCAACGCCACCCAGTGGCGGCACCGGGACTTCGACGCGCTCTACCGGCAGGCCCAGTCCACCCGCGACAAGGCGGAACGGGCGGCGGTGTACCAGCGGATGCAGCGCCGCCTGCACAGCGAGGGCGGCTTCCTGGTGTGGGGCTTCGCCGACTGGATCATCGGCACGGCCCGCACGGTGCGGGGCGTCGAGCGGGACGCGCCCGCCAACACCCTGGACTGGGCCCGCTTCGACAAGGTGTGGCTCGGGTGAGCGGACTGCGCTCCTTCGTCGCCCGGCGGCTGCTCCTCGGCGTCGCGCAGACCGCGGCCGTGGTGCTGCTGGTCTTCGCGCTCACCGAGGCGCTGCCGGGCGACGCCGCGGTCGCCCTGGCCGGTGACCAGCCCGACCCGGCGCGGATCGCCGTGATCCGCGAGACCCTGCGCCTGGACCGGCCGGCCCACGAACGGCTGGCCGACTGGGTGGCGGGGCTGGCGCACGGCGACTTCGGCACCTCCCTCACCTCCGGCCGCCCGGTCGGCGGGTACCTCGCGGACGGCTTCGGCCCCACCCTGCTGCTGGCCGGGCTCACCCTCGTGCTGCTGGTGCCGCTCGGCTTCGGCCTCGGGGTGCTGGCGGCACGGCACGCGGGACGGCCGGTCGACCGGCTGGTCAGCTCGGTGACGCTCGCGGTGTACGCGGTCCCCGAGTTCGCGCTGGGCGTGCTGCTGGTCAGCGTGGTGTCGCTGCGGCTGGGCTGGCTGCCGCCGACCGCCGTCGGCTACGGCACCGACCTGCTCGCCCACCCGGCCGCGCTGGTCCTGCCCGTGCTGGTGCTGCTGTCCCGGCCGGTGTGCTCGCTGACCCGGCTGGTCCGGGCCGGCATGATCGACGCCCTGGCGGCGCCGTACGCGGTGCACGCCCGCCGCTACGGCGTCTCCGGCGCCCGCGTCCGCTACGCCCACGCCCTGCCCAACGCCCTCGCCCCGGCCGTGCAGCAACTCGCCCGCACCGTCGACTGGCTGCTGTGCGGGGTCATCGTGGTGGAGGCCCTCTTCGTGATCCCCGGCCTGGGCACCGTCCTGCTCGACGCCGTCGCCGAACGGGACGTGCCGGTCGTGCAGGGGCTCGCGGTGGTGTTCGGCGTGCTGACCGTCGTCCTCAACCTGGGCGCCGACCTGATCGCCCACCGGGTCGCACCGCGCGCGGGGGTGGCCGCATGAGATCCAGGTTCCTGCTCGGCGGGGTCATCGCCGGCGTTCCCCTCGTCCTCGCCCTGCTGGGGCCGCTGTTCGCCGGCGCGCCGGACCCGCGCGCCCGCTCCTTCACGCTCGGGGACGGGCACTGGCTCGGTACCGACTTCGTCGGGCGGGACGTCTGGCAGCAGGTGCTGCACGGCGGCCGCCCGGTGGTGCTGACCGCGCTCGCGGCGACGGCCCTGGCGTACGCCGTCGCCGTGCCGCTCGGCCTGCTTGCCGCGCTCACCCGGCGGCGGCTGCTGGAGGACCTGCTGATGCGGCCCCTGGACGTGCTGCTCGCCGTGCCGTCGCTGCTGCTGATCCTGCTGGTGGCCTCGGTGTTCGAGCCCGGTACGGCCGGGCTGGCGCTGCTCGTGGCCGTGGTCAACGTCCCGGACGCGGCCAGGATCGTCCGCGCCGCCGCCGCGGAGGCCGCCGCCCGGCCCGCCGTCGAGGCGCTGCGGATGCAGGGCGAGACCTGGTGGCGGACGGCCGTGGGCTACGTCGGCCGGTCCGCGCTGCGCACCCTCGCCGCCGACGCCGGCGTCCGGCTCACCGGCGTGCTCTACCTGGTCGCGACGGCCGCCTTCCTCGGCGTCGGGGTCGCACCGGACGCCGCCGACTGGGCGGTCATGGTGGACCGCAACCGCACCGGCCTCGCCGTGCAGCCCTGGGCGGTCGTGCTGCCCGCCCTGCTGATCGTCGCCCTGACCACGGGCGCCAACCTGCTCTTCGACGCCGCGCTGGACAGACGCGGCCCGGCAAAGGACCGACGCCCGTGAACGACCTGCCGAACCGTCCCGAACCCGTCGCGGAGATCACCGGCCTGCGCGTCGAGATCGACGGCCGGGCCGTCGTCGACGGCGTCAGCCTGCGGGTCCTGCCCGGCCGGGTGACCGCCCTGGTCGGCGCCTCGGGCAGCGGGAAGACCACGACCGGGCTCGCGCTGCTGGGGCAGTACCCGCCGGGCGCCCGGGTCACCGGTGCGGTACGGGCACCGGCGGCCGTCGGACATGTGCCCCAGCATCCGGCGACCGTGCTCAACCCGGCCCGCCGGGTGTCGGCGCTGCTGGACGACATCGCCCGCCGGCGGGTACGGGAGCTGCCGCGCCGGGAGCGGAGGGCGGCGGCCCGCGCGCACGTCCTGCGCGCCCTGGCCGACGCGCAGCTGCCCGACGGCGCGGCGCTGCTCGGCCGCTTCCCGCACCAGCTGTCCGGCGGCCAGCAGCAGCGCGTCGTCCTCGCGCAGGCGCTGCTGCTGGGCGCCCGGGTCGTCGTCGCCGACGAGCCCACCACCGGCCAGGACCCGCTCACCAAGAGCCGGATCGTCGACGAACTCAAGGCGGTCGCGGCCCGGGGGATCGCGGTGGTCCTGCTCAGTCACGACCTCGACGTGGTGCGCGCGCTCGCCGACGACGTGCTGGTGCTGCGCGCCGGGCGGGTCGTGGAGTCCGGCCCGCCGGAGCGGCTGTGGCACGCCCCGCGGCACGCGTGGACGCGCCGGCTGCTGCGCACGCGGACGCCGGTGGCCGGTGGCGGCGTTCCGGCAGCGCGGGAGAGCGTGCTGCGGGTGCGGGAGCTGACGGCGTTTCACCGCGACGGCGGCCGGCGCGGTACGACGGCGGCCGTGCGGGTGCCCGAACTCGGTCTCGGTGCGGGCGAATGCCTGGCCGTCGTGGGCCGTTCCGGCAGCGGCAAGACCACCCTGGCCCGCTGCCTGGCCGGCCTGCACCGCGACCACGACGGCGAGATCCTGCTCGACGGCCGGGCGCTGCCGCGCAGTCTGCGCGAGCGCGACCGGGCGCAGCTGGCCGCGGTGCAGTACGTCTTCCAGGACGCCCACGCCGCCTTCGACGCCTACCGGCCCGTCCTGGACCAGGTCGCCCGCACCGCCGTCCGCCTGCGCGGCGCGGACGAGCGGACCGCCCGGGCGCGGGCCCTGGACACGCTCGCCCGCCTCGGTCTCCCCGCGGACCTGGCCGGCCGCCGCCCCGCCCGGCTCTCCGGCGGCGAACTCCAGCGCGCCGCCCTCGCCCGCGCCCTGCTCGCCCGCCCCCGCGTCCTGATCTGCGACGAAGTCACCTCGGGCCTGGACACGGTCACCCGCCGGGGCATCCTCGACGTTCTCGCCGGACTGCTCCGCGACGGCGACGGCCTGTCCCTCGTCCTGATCACCCACGACCTGGACACCGCCCGCCTGGCCCACCGCGTCGCCGTCCTGGACGCCGGGGAACTGGTCGAGCTGGGATCGGCCGGCCATGTACTCGACGCGCCCCGGCACCCCTTTACCGTGTCCCTCATGGAGACCACCAAGCGGCCGGCCGGGACTTGACGGAGCGTGGCCGCGGACCGGCCCGGGCCGGGGCCCTTCACCGGCGGGCCACCCGCCGTACCCCACGGCCGTCACCTCCCGGGCAACCAGTCAAGTGGCGCAGCACGTTGTTAATCCGGACGGTGGTGTGGCGTCAACTCGCGCAGCGGTGGCCGTTGCCTGCGGCTCGGAGCCTCGCGAGCATGACAACGACCTCGTACCGAGCCGGACTGTCACGAGCCGCCGCGGCCACCGCCGCCACCCTGGCCCTGCTGGCCGCCCCTTCGGCCCAGGCCGCCGACGCCGAGCCGGGCCTGCCCCTGGGCGACGCCGACCTGGCGGAGACCCGCACCAGCCAGTCCCTGGCCGACGGCGTCACCCTCACCCGTATCGTCCGGGGCACCGAGCCCGCTCCGGCCGACGAGATCAACACCACCACCCGCGGCCCCTGGGTGGTCAACGTGCTGACCATCGACCCCCGCAAGGCCCGCGGCCACCTGGACACCACCTACGGCCCCGACCTCGCCCGCACCGAGAAGACCACCGACCTGGTCCGCACCACCGGCGCGCTCGTGGGCGTCAACGCCTCCTTCTTCACCTTCACCGCCAACACCCAGTACCCGGGTGACCCGGTCGGGCTCGGACTGTACGGTGGCAAGCTGCTCAGCGAGCCGACCAGCGACCCCGCCGAGGTCAACTTCGTGGTGGACTCCCGCAGCGACCGCGTCGTCATGGGCAAGCTGAGCTGGTCCGGCAGCGCGCGCAACCGCGCGACGGGGGCGAGCCTGCCGCTGGAGTTCCTCAACCACCCGCCGGTCGTCCCCGCCGGCTGCGCCACCCTGCCGGACCAGACCGCGTGCACCCGGCCCGGTGACGTCGTCCGCTTCACGCCCGAGTTCGCCGCGTCCACCCCGTCCGGCGCCGGTGTCGAGGTGGTCCTGGACCGGCGGGGCTGCGTGGTGCGCACCTCGGCGACCCGGGGCACCGCGCTGACCGCCGGCCAGACGTCCCTCCAGGCGACCGGGCGTGAGGCGGCCGCCCTGGTCCGGGTGGCGGCCGGCGGCTGCCTGCACACCACCTCCGTCCTCGTCGACGAGAAGGGCGACCGGGTCCCGGTGCACCAGCACCTGCACGGCGTCAACGGCCGGTACCGGCTGACGGCCGGCGGCCAGGTCGTGGTACCGGACGGCACGGGCAGCTTCTTCGCCCGCAACCCGCGCACCGTCGGCGGCACCACGGAGGACGGCGAGATCGTCCTCGCGACCATCGACGGCCGGATGACCGGCAGCGTCGGCACCACCCTGGACGAGACCGCCGCCGTCGCGCAGGCGCTGGGCCTGCACGACGCGGTCAACCTGGACGGTGGCGGCTCCACGGCCATGTCCGTCCGGGGCGAGCTGGTGAACAAGCCGAGCGGCACCACCGAGCGGTTCGTGGGCGACGCGCTGGTCTACCGCGACTGACCCGGAGCGCCGCAACGGCGACCGGCCGGCCCCGGGCCGGCCGGTCAGCCGAGGGCCTTGTCCAGGTTGAACGCCGCACTGATCAGCGCCAGATGGGTGAACGCCTGCGGGAAGTTGCCCTGCTGCTCGCCGGTGTGGCTGATCTCCTCGGCGTACAGGCCGAGATGGTTGGCGTAGGTGAGCATCTTCTCGAACGCCAGCCGGGCCTCGTCCACCCGCCCGGCGTGCACCATCGCCTCGACGTACCAGAACGAGCAGATCGAGAACGTGCCCTCGTCACCACGCAGCCCGTCGGGGCTGGCCACCGGGTCGTAGCGGTAGACCAGCGAGTCGGAGACCAGGTCGTGGGTGAGGGCGTCCAGCGTGGACAGCCACTTGGGGTCGGTGGGCGCGATGAACTTCGTCAGCGGCATCATCAGCACCGCCGCGTCGAGCACCTCGTCGTCCTCGTGCTGGACGAACGCCTGCCGCCGCTCGGACCAGCCGCGAGTCATGATCCGCCGGTAGATCGTGTCGCGGACGCCCCGCCACCGGACGATGTCCGCGGGCAGGCCGCGCCGGTTGGCCATCCGGATGGCCCGCTCGATCGCCACCCAGCACATCAGCCGCGAATAGAGGAAGTTCTTGCGGCCGCCGCGGGTCTCCCAGATGCCCTCGTCCGGCTGGTCCCAGTGCTCGCACACCCAGTCGACCAGCGCGCACACGTCGTCCCACTGGGCGCTGGAGATCGGCTGCGCCCACTTGTCGTACAGGTAGATGGAGTCGATGAGCGCGCCGTAGATGTCGAGCTGGAGCTGCTCGGCGGCGGCGTTGCCGATCCGCACCGGCGTCGACCCCTCGTGCCCTTCGAGGTGGGCCAGCTCCCGCTCGGTCAGGTCGGTGCGGCCGTCGATGCCGTACATGATCTGCAGCGGGCCGGAGGGCTTGCCGTCACCCGGGCTGATGTGCCGGGTCACGAACTGCATGAACTCGGCCGCCTCGCTGGTGAAGCCCAGCCGCAGCAGCGCGTACACGCAGAAGGCGGCGTCGCGCACCCAGACGTACCGGTAGTCCCAGTTGCGTTCGCCGCCCAGCTGCTCGGGCAGGCTGGTGGTCGGCGCGGCCACGATCGCGCCGGTGGGCGCGTAGGTGAGCAGCTTCAGGGTGAGCGCGGAGCGGTGCACCATCTCCCGCCAGCGGCCCCGGTACTTGGAGGCGGACAGCCAGCGCCGCCAGTACGCCACCGTCGCCGCGAACTGCTCCTCCGCCTCCTGGCCGGGGCAGCAGCGCGGTGTCACGTCGCCGCCGACCTGGTCCAGCGCGAACACCGCCGACTCGCCCTCGGCGAGCTTGAAGTCGGCGTGCGCGTCGAGCCCGTCGGCCTCCAGAGGCACCGTGGCGGTCAGCGCCAGCGACAGCTCGCTGGACTCGAACACCGCCACGTCGCCGGCCATGCGCGCGGTGTGCGGCCGGGCGCCGTAGTCGAAGCGGGGTGCCACGCGCGCGCGGAACGGGATCGAACCGCGGACGCACAGCACCCGGCGGATCAGCCGGTGCCGGGCCACCTCGTCCCGCTCCCCGCTGATCGGCATGAAGTCCTGCACCTCGCCGACGCCGTCCTCGGTGAAGAACCGGGTGATCAGGACGTTGGTGTCGGGGAAGTAGAACTGCTTGGTCTTCGCCGGGACGGCCGCCGCCAGCTCGAAGCTGCCGCCCCGCTCCGCGTCCAGGATCGACGCGAAGACGCTCGGCGCGTCGAACGCCGGGCAGCAGTACCAGTCGATCGTGCCGTCGGTGCCCACCAGGGCGACACTGCGCAGGTCGCCGATCAGCCCGTGTTCGGCGATCGGCAGGTACCGGGGGCGCCCGGACGCCCCGCCGTTCGGTGTTCCGTCCATCGCCGCCTCCCAGATGGCCGCTTCAGCGCGCTTCCAGCTTAGGCGGCATCGAACAGGCGGACGGCGGAACGCGAAGATCCGGTGGATCAGGGGTGTGCGGGGTGCGCGGGCGGCCGTCCGGGAGCGGTGGGGCCCCGAGCGCGGCTGCGCCGGCACGCTGCCGCGCCGGAGCGATGAGGTCTTCTGGGACGCTGCCGCTCCGAATGTCGGTGCGGCTCCGCAGACCACGGCCGCCGGGAAGCGGCGGGCCGCCCTCAGACCGCGATCACCGCCACCCCCGCCCCCTCGAACCGCCGCACCGTCTCCTCGTCCGCCGCCGTGGCCGCTCGTCCGGCGCGGCTCCTCCGGCGCCCCGCCGCCGTGGCCGCTCGTCCGGCGCGGCTTCTCCGGCGTCCCGCCGCCGTGGCCGCTCGTCCGGCGCGGCTTCTCCGGCGTCTCGGACGGCGAACTGACGGCGGCGGTCGCGGGCGGCATCACCAAGGTCGACGTCGGCACCGCCTCGGCATCGCGACGACCGGCGCGATCAGGGCGTTTCCCCGACGCGCACCCGAAAGGCCGTCGACTCGCGCACGTGCCTCGGCGTGGGCCGGGAGGCGCTGACGCGCACGGTGGCGGACCTGCCGCGCACGCCGGACGCGCCCGCTACCGCTTGACCGCCTTCAGCACCACGAACTTCGGGTCGCTCGCCACCAGCCGGCTGTTCCCGAACAGCCGCCGCAGCTTCACGTGGTACCCCAGGTGCCGGTTGCCGATCACCCACAGCTCGCCGCCCGGCCGCAGCGCCCGCCGCGCCCCGGTGAACATCCGCCACGCGGTCGCGTCGGTCGTCGCCTGGTGCGAGTGGAACGGCGGATTGTTCAACACCAGGTCGACACTGCCGGACGCCACCCCGGCCAGCCCGTCCCCGACCCGGAACTCGGCGTGCCCGGGTCCGCCGTTCGCCCGGTACGTCGCCTCCGCCGAGGCCACGGCCTGGAACGACTCGTCCACGAACAGCACCTCGGCGGCCGGGCCGGCCAGCGCCACCGCCGTACCGACGACACCGTTGCCGCAGCCCAGGTCCACCACCCGCTGGCCGCCGCGCGTGGGCGGCAGATGGGCGAGGAAGAACCGCGTGCCGATGTCGAGCCGGTCGGCGCAGAAGACGCCCGCGTGGTTGACGACCGCACGCCCGGACACCGGGCCGACCCCCTCGGGCAGCGCGTAGCGGTACGGCCACGGGTTCGCGGGCCGCTCCAGCGACGGATCCGGCGTGCAGAGGATCAGGCGCGCCTTCCGCTCCGCCGGCGAGGTCCGGGTCGGCCCGAGGATCCGCGCGAACAGCTCCAGCGTCGAGGTGTGGATCTCCTTCACCATGCCGGTGCCGACGACGACCGTGCCGGCGTGCACGGCGGGCGCCAGCCGCAGCAACTGGTCCTCCAGCAGCGCCAGGCTCTTCGGGACGCGCACCAGCAGCACGTCGACCCGCTCCGGCGGCGCGTCCCGGGTGGTCAGCAGGGACACCGCGCCCGGCTCGACGCCGTTGCGGGCGAGGTTCGCCCGGGTCGCCTCCTGGGTGAGGAAGGAGTCCGTGATCTGCACCGGCCGGTGCCTGGCCAGCGCCGTGACCAGCGCGCCCCAGCGGTCCCCGAGCACCACGACCGTGCCGGACAACCGGACGTCCCGGTCCGCCAGGTGCCTGAGCAGATACTCGTCGGAGGCGTCCCACGCGCGCAGGCGGTCCCGCGGGTCCTCGGGGAAACGGGCCAGCGCGAGCTCGCCCCAGGGCGTCGTCATACGGTCGTTCATCGTGCCGTCCAGGCTAGTGCCGCGGCAGGCAATGTCTGCCCGCGACGGGGCGAACGTTGCCTGCCGTGGCACTAGCTGGCCGCAGCTCACGGCCGGCGCGGGAGGATGGACGGCATGGACGCCGAGCTGTTCCCCAGGGACCGTACGGAGATCGCGCCGGGCGCGGTGCACGTGCCGGACTGGCTGGACGGGGACGGCCAGCGCGAGCTGCTCCGGGCCTGCCGGGAGTGGGCACGGCCGCCCGCCGGGCTGCGCACGGTCCGCACTCCGGGCGGCGGCACCATGACCGCCCGGCAGGTCTGCCTGGGCTGGCACTGGTACCCGTACGCCTACGCCCGTACGGTCGTCGACGGCGACGGCGCCCCGGTGAAGCCCTTCCCGGCCTGGCTCGCCGAACTGGGCCGGCGCGCGGTCACCGACGCGCTCGGCGCCGAGGCCGCGTCCGGGGCCCCGTTCGACATCGCACTGATCAACTTCTACGGAGCCGACGCCCGCATGGGCATGCACCGCGACGGCGACGAGAAGTCGCACGCGCCGGTGGTGTCCCTGAGCCTCGGCGACAGCTGCGTCTTCCGCTTCGGCAACACCGGGACCCGCGCGCGCCCGTACACGGACGTCGAGCTGCGCAGCGGCGACCTGTTCGTGTTCGGGGGGCCGTCGCGGCTCGCCTACCACGGGGTGCCGCGCGTACTGCCGGGAACGGCGCCCCGCCGGCTGGGGCTGACCGGGCGGCTGAACGTCACCCTGCGGGTGAGCGGCTTCCGGGCGGGCGAACCGCCGGACGAACGGATCATGGGAGACTCGCCCTCATGAGCGGCAAGGCGGACCCCCGGACGGCGGGGGAAGGGACCACCTCGAGAACGCGGCTGGACCGGGGGCGCGGCGCGCTCGGGCCCGCGTTGGAGCTCGTGCACACCGGACGCGCCCCGACCCGCGCCGTCCTCACCGCGGAACTCGGCGTCACCCGCGCCACGGCCGGCGCGGTCGCCGCGGAACTGGAGGCGCTCGGCCTGATCCGCGTGGACGCGCGGCCTGCCGCCGCCGGGTCCCAGGGGCGCCCCTCGCACCGGCTGGAACTCGCCGGCGACGGCCCCGTGGCGCTCGCCGCTCAGGTGCACGCCGACGGCTTCCGGGCCGCGCTGGTCGGCCTCGGCGGGCGGATCGTCGCCACCGCGCCCGGCTGCGAGACCGTCGACGCCGATCCGGCGAAGGTCCTGCGGTCGGTGGTGGAGGCGGGCGGCGAGCTGCTGCGCGAGACCGGGCGGCGCTGCGTGGGCGCCGGGCTCGCCGTGCCGTCCGCGGTCGCCGAGCCGGCGGGGCTGGCGCTGAACCCGCTGCACCTGGCCTGGCCGGCGGGGGCGCCGGTGCGGGAGATCTTCGCCGAGTGCGTCCGCGCGGCCGGGATCACCGGGCCCGCGTTCGCGGCCAACGACGTCAACCTCGCCGCCCTCGCCGAGCACCGGCACGGCGCCGGGCGGGGCGCCCGCGACCTGCTGTGCGTGGCCACCGGGCACCGGGGCGTGGGCGGTGCGCTGGTGCTCGACGGGCGGCTGCACACCGGCAGTTCGGGCCTGGCGCTCGAGGTGGGCCACCTCACCGTCAACCCCGAGGGCCGGCCCTGCCACTGCGGCAGCCGCGGCTGCCTCGACGTCGAGGCCGACCCGCTGGCCTTCCTCACCACGGCGGGCCGCGCGCCCGGCCCCGAGGTGTCCCTGCTCCAGCAGGCCAACGACCTGATCCGGCACGAGTACGCCGACCTCGCCGTGCGCACGGCCGCCGAGGCGCTCATCGACCGGCTGGGACTGGGACTCGCCGGTCTGGTGAACATCCTCAACCCCGACCGCATCATCCTGGGCGGTCTGCACCGCACCCTCCTGGACGCCGATCCGGCGCGGCTTCGGGCCGTGGTCGCGGACCGCAGCCTGTGGGGACAGAGCGGGGGAGTGCCCATCCTGGCCTGCTCCCTCGACCACAACAGCCTGGTCGGGGCCGCGGAGCTGGCCTGGCAGCCGGTGCTGGACGATCCGCTGGGGGCGCTGGCGGCGGCCTGAGCCGGACGGCGCGCCGAGCCGGACGACGGGCCGGGCGCCGGCCGAGGCCCGTCACGGCCCGGTGCCGGTCAGCGCCACTCGGCGGCGAAGGCTTGTGCCGCGCTCCGGGTGGGCACGCGCTCCACGACGTCCGCTCCCACCGCCGGTTCGAGCCGCGGCCGCACCCGCCGCGGCGGCCCCGGCGTCCCGGGGCCGCCGCTCACCACTGGCGCCCCCGCGGCAGCGCCCGCCGCTCCGGCGCGGACAGATGCAGCACCTGGAACACCTCGCCCTCGCCCTCCGGCGCGTCGTGCGTCCACAGCGAGAAGTGGACCAGCTCCCAGCGTGCGGTGTCCACGGCCGCCACCGCGCCCACCGCGCCGTCCTCGGCCGCCAGCCGCCCCGCCTCCCGCGCCGCGTCCCCGGCCGCCTCCGCCGGCACCGCACCCTCCGGCAGGGGCGTGCACCTGCGCACGGCCACGCGCGCGTGCTCCCCGGCGGCGGCGCCGGGCTCGTACGCCAGCCCGGTCCACTGCCGCACCGCGGGCCGCCCGAAGTCGTCGCTGAAGCCCTGGAAACCGCCTCCCCAGAGGAAGGAGTTCATGCCCCGCACGGTGCGCCAGAGGTAGAAGGGCGCGTACTGGTTGACGGGAGACCCGTGCATCCCGCGCTCCCGGATCAGGTACGCCTTGAAGCCCAGGCCCTCCCAGTCGTCCAGGAGATGCCCCAGGCGCGCCACCCGCGCGCGGACGACGCCCATGTCGTAGTCGGCGGGCAGGGTGCGCTCGTACTGCATGGCGTGCACCGGATCAGCCCTCCCGGGCGGCCGCGGGGGCGAGCAGGGCCAGCAGGCCGCGCACCCCGGTGTCGAAGGCGGCCGGGGACCCGGACGCGCGGGCCAGGACGTAACCGCCCTGCACGGTCGCGACGATCGCCGCGGCGATCTCCTCGCCGTTCAGGTGCGCCGCGAACCGGCCCTGCTCCCGGCCCTCCTCGACCAGGCTCGCGAGCCGCTCACGGAGCCAGTCGAGCGTCTCGTCGACGGGCGCGCGCAGCTCGTCGCTGGCGATCACGTCCGGGTCCATGGTCAACCGGCCGACCGGGCAGCCGCGCAGCACGTCGCGCTCCCGCCGCAGGTAGGCCTCGATCCGCTGGTACGGCGTTCCCGGCCCGGTGAGCACCTTCTCGACGGTGGCCCGCATCTCCTCGGCGGTCCGCCGGATCGCGGCCAGCGCGAGATCGGGCTTGCCCTTGAAGTGGTGGTACATGCTGCCCTGCCCGGCGCCCGCGCGCTCCAGGATGGCCTTGGGGCTCGTGCCCACGTAGCCCCGTTCCCACAGCAGCTCACGGGTGGACTCGATCAGTCGCTCCGAGGTGGTCATGCACGTACTGTACATACTAGTAGTTACGATTCGCCAGCCCTGGTGGTTCCGGCGGTCCGGGTGGTTCCGGCGGTCCGGGCGGTTCCGGCGGTCCGGGCGGTCCCGGCGGTCCGGGTGGTCCGGGCGGTCCCGGTGGTCCGGGCGGTCCGGGCGGTCCGGGTGGTCCGGGCGGTCCCGGTGGTATGGACGGTCCGGGCAGTCCCGGTGGGCTCCTGCCGGTCCCGCGCGGGTGGGTTCGGCGGGCCGGCGGCCCCGGCCGCTCACCCCCCGGGCGCGTTCAGCGGGTTCCGTGCGGGCTGCTCACCGCCCGGTCAGCCGACGACGGCCGACCGGGCGGGAGTGTGTTCGGGCGTGCGGCCCACGGGCTCGACCGCCGCGAACCGGCGCACCGGTTCGGTGGCCGGGCGGCGGGCCGGGCGCGGCGGCACCTTCACGGCGGGAGCCGTCGTGGGCAGCGTGAACCACACGACCTTGCCGCTGTCGCCGTCCGGCCGTACGCCCCAGCTCTCGCTCATCGCCGCCACCATGGCGAGCCCGCGCCCGCAGGTGGCCAGCGGGTCGGCGTCCGCCACGACGGGCAGGCGCGGGTCGTGGTCGCGCACCGAGACCGTGAGCCGGTCGAGCAGCAGCTCGATCTCCACGGTGCACGTCTTGTCGGGTTGGGCGTGTCGGTGGACGTTCGAGAGCAGTTCCGTCACACCGAGCGCCGCTCGGTCTATCAAGGGATCGAGGTGCCAGTAGCGCAACTGCGCGGATACGATTCTGCGGACCTGGCCGATCCGCGACGGCAGGGCTTGGAGCTCCACCGTGCAGTGCCTGCTTGGGTGACTGATCACGGCTGCGACTCCCCGACGTGAGGTCCGGAAGAACACGGAGTTCGGATCCAGCAGCGCCTGCGTGAAACGGCCGCCTGCTGTCGTGGCCGGCGGGCTGGTTCGCAGCGTTATCGCCGGTAAACCCAGAGTGACGTGAAACCAGAGTGACGCAAGGGGTGGGGGGCCGCAACTCGCGGTGTTCCGGACAGGAAGCGGCCCTCAAGTTCTCGCCAACCGCGGCGTGTCGACGCCCGCCCGGCCCCCGCCGGGCTCCGACTCGTCCGTCACCCGCCCCGGCCCCCGGGGACGGGCCTGCGCCGCCCGTCAGGCATCGCGGCCCGCCGCCCGCCGCACGGCCTCGACGAACCGGCGCGCCGCGGGCGGCCCCGGCTCGCCCGGCGCCGGGTCGTGCGCGCCCAGCGTCAGCACGTACCGCGTGCCGCCGAGGTCGGCCAGGGCCCGGTCCCCGGCGGCGAACCACGGCTGCGACGCCCGCACCGCCTGCACCGGCGCGCTGTCGATCGTGCTTCCGTAGCTGGTGAGCAACTCCACCCGGCCGTCGCTGATCCGGACCTGGCCGGCCCGGGTGAGGGAGCGCAGGCCCTTCCCGATCCGCACCCCCAGGGCCGTGAACTCCGTCTCCGCCATGCCCTCGTGCCCCTCCGCGCCGCGAGTCCTGTGCGGGTGCCCGTCCCGCCCGGTGCAGTCTGCACGCCCCCGAAGTCGCGCACCAGTGCGCACGTCACCCGGGCATAAGCCACCCGGTGCACTCAGGCGAATGCGCCCCCGGGGGCCGTCTCGGAGGCGGCGCGGGCGGTCCACCGCGAAGGGCCCGGGCGCCCGCGCCCGGACGGTGGGCACTCCGTCGCCCCGGCGATGGCGCCCCCTCGCTCGGACGGCGGGGCGCCCCCTGGCTCGGATCGTGGGGCGCCTCTCGCCCGGCGGCGGCGTGCCCCTGGCTCGGACGGTGAGGCACTTCCCACCGGCGGACGCGCCCCCTGCCCGGGAGGCGGGGCACCCTCGCCCGACGGCCCGGAGGTCCTCGCCCCAGGTGCGGCTTTGGGCCGCCCAAAGATGCGTTTGTGCAGGTGAGAAGCGTGCCTTCGCTGTCTATGATCGGTGTGTCGGCCGCGCGACACGCCGTCGGCGTGCAGCCCTGAAGGAGCCCCGCCGTGACCACCCCCCAGCAGACCCGGACCGGCGCCACCCTCGACGTCGACCGCACCGACGCCGCCTACCGCGCCTGGCTCAAGGACGCAGTCCGCAAGGTGCAGGCCGACGCCAACCGCTCGGCCGACACGCACCTGCTGCGCTTCCCGCTGCCGGAGCACTGGGGCATCGACCTCTACCTCAAGGACGAGTCGACCCACCCCACCGGCAGCCTCAAGCACCGCCTCGCCCGCTCCCTCTTCCTCTACGGCCTGTGCAACGGCTGGATCCGTCCGGGCCGCCCGGTGATCGAGGCGTCCAGCGGTTCGACGGCGGTCTCCGAGGCGTACTTCGCGAAGCTGATCGGCGTTCCCTTCATCGCGGTGATGCCGCGCACGACCAGCGCCGAGAAGTGCCGCCTGATCGAGTTCCACGGCGGCCGCTGCCACTTCGTGGACGACTCGCGCGGGATGTACGAGGAGTCGGCCCGCCTGGCGGCCGAGACCGGCGGCCACTACATGGACCAGTTCACCTACGCGGAACGGGCCACGGACTGGCGCGGCAACAACAACATCGCCGAATCCGTCTTCCGCCAGCTGGAGCTGGAGCGGTTCCCCGAACCCGCCTGGATCGTCGCCACGGCCGGTACCGGCGGCACCTCCGCGACCATCGCGCGCTACGTCCGCTACATGCAGTACGACACGCGCGTGTGCGTGGCCGACCCGGAGAACTCCTGCTTCTTCGCGGGCTGGACCACCGGCGACACGGACGTCACCTGCGACCGCGGCTCCCGGATCGAGGGTATCGGCCGGCCCCCGGATGGAACCGAGCTTCGTGCCCGGCGCGATCGACCGGATGATGAAGGTGCCGGACGCGGCGAGCGTCGCCGCGGTGCGCGCCCTGGAGCGGGTCATCGGCCGCAAGGCGGGCGGTTCGACGGGCACCGGCCTGTGGGGCGCGCTGAAGATCGTCGCCGAGATGGTCGCCGAGGGGCGCACCGGCAGCGTGGTCACCCTGCTGTGCGACCCGGGCGACCGCTACCTCGACAAGTACTACTCCGACGCCTGGCTGGCCGAGCAGGGCCTGGACATCACCCCGTACACCGCGGCGATCGAGTCGCTGCTGGCCACCGGCGTCTGGCCGGACTGACCCGCCGGCCCGCTGGCCCGCTGGCCCGCTGGCCCGCTGGCCCGCTGGCCCGCTGGCCCGCTGGCCCGCTGG
>NZ_JBHMCY010000023.1:53520-96241 GCF_042430725.1 Streptomyces cinereospinus
CTGGCCCGCTGGCCCGCTGGCCCGCTGGCCCGCTGGCCCGCTGGCCCGCTGGCCCGCCGGCCCGCCGGGCCGTCACCGCCTGCCGGGGACGTCCGCCCGCCGCCGTCCGCGCCGGGCGTCAGAGCTCGTCGGCGCCCTCGTCCTCGCCCGTCACGATCAGCTGCCGCAGATGCTCCGCGACGTCCTCCCGGGCCTCCGCGGCCAGCCCGGCGTCGGTCACCAGCGTGTCCACCTGGTCCAGCGACGCGAAGGAACTCAGGCCCACCGTGCCCCACTTGGTGTGGTCGGCGACCACCACGACCCGCCGCGCCGACTGCACCAGCCGCCGGTTGGTCTCGGCCTCCGCGAGGTTCGGCGTCGACAGGCCGGCCTCCGCCGATATCCCGTGCACACCGAGGAACAGCACGTCGAAGTGGAGCCGGGCGATCGCCTGGTCGGCCACCGGCCCCACCAGGGAGTCGGACGGCGTGCGCACCCCGCCGGTCAGCACCACCGTCGCCGCGCCCTGCCGCTGGCCCGAGGAACGCTGCGCCGCGTGGAAGACGTCGGCCACCCGCACCGAGTTGGTGACCACGGTGAGGTCGGGCACCTCCAGCAGGTGGTGCGCCAGCGCGTACGTCGTCGTACCGCCCGACAGCGCGATCGCGGAGCCCGGCGCCACCAGCTCCGCCGCGGCCTTGGCGATGTCCTCCTTGGCGCTCAGCTCCAGGCCCGACTTGGCCTCGAAACCGGGTTCGTGCGTGCTGGCCTCCAGCACCGGCACCGCACCGCCGTGCACCTTCTCCAGGACGCCCTGGCGGGCCAGCGCGTCCAGGTCGCGGCGGACGGTCATGTCCGACACGCCGAGCTTGCGGGTCAGCTCGTTGACCCGCACGCCCCCGCGCCGCCGCACCTCGTCCAGGATCAAAGCGCGCCGCTGCTCCGCGAGGAGGTTCTGATTCTCGCTCACGTACGCTCCGGTCCTTTCCTCAAGCCGTCCGACACGCCCCGGGCACCCGCTCCGACGAGGACGTTCTCCCGGCTCCGGTGCGTGGGCGTCCCATATTCGCACGGCTTGGCCGGAGTCGCGCCACCGCCTGTACGACGCGCGCATGTCACCTCCGTCTCATCCACTGCCCGCCCCTCACACGGATCGGGGAGATTCCGTGACCCGGGGTGTGCGCCGCCCCCGCCGACCGGGATCCTGGTCCCTCATGGACATGCCCTGGGCGCGTCCTGGGGGCACCGCGGAGAACACGGGGGAAGCACGCACAGTGAACAGCGCGCAGGAACATGGTGTGAACGACGGGGCGGCCGGCCCCGCGACCCGCCCGGCGGCGGCCGGGGCCACGCTCGAACTGCTGGTCCACGGGGTGGGCGGGGCCACGCCCGAGCACATGCTGGACGACCCGCGCACCGTGCGGATCTCCGGCGACGACACGGCGGCCGTCTTCCGCCGCGCCGACGACGCGGAGGCGGAGAACGGCCCCACGGCCCCGGACGGCCGCCCGGTGCCCGAGGCGTACGTCTGGTGCAACCTCACCTCCGGGAACGGCGCGCGAGCCCTGTGGCTGCTGCTCCTGCCGTTCATGGTGGCCAACCTGGCCCACTGGATGCGGCCCTCGGCCCGCGACCGCGCCCGCACCGTCCGCCTGTACGGGCTGCTGGTGCGGCTCGTCGGCCTCAGCCTGACCGTGCTGCTGGTCGCGGCCGCCTGCGAGGTCGCCCTGGACCTCACGGCATGGCAGTGCGCGGGCACGCGCGCGTGCGCCGAGCGCCACACGTGGCTCGGCTTCCTGTCGCCCACCGCGTCGGGTGACGGCTGGTGGAGCCCGCCGGGCCGCCGCCTCGCCCTGGCCGCCCTGCTGCCCGCCGCCCTGGTCGGCCTGCTCTGGTACCTCTCCCGGCGCACCTGGAGCGCGTACGAGTCCGAGCAGCCGATGGTCCACGATCCCGGCGAGGACACCGCCCGCAGCGCGCTGGGCCGCCCCGGTTTCTGGTACGGCCGGCGCCTGGTGGCCCGGCTGCGCGGCGCGCACACCGCCGCCGGCCTGCTGACGGTGGCCGCCGCCGTCGCCGAGGCCGCGGCCCGGCACGACCGCGCCACGGGCGGCCCGGCCGCCCTGGAGACGCTCGGACGGCTGCTGGAGGCGGCACTCGTCCTCGGCGCGGTGCTGGTGGTCGCGGTGGTCTGCCGGCGCGGCCGCAGCGAGCGGCACCTCGACCGGGAGATCGACGCCTCTCTCGTACGGCATCTGCCGCTCGGCGCCCTGGCCCTGCTCCTGCTCGCCCTGGTGTACGCCTGCTGGGAGCGCCCGGGGTGGGCATCGGACGGCCGGCTGCCGGGCGACGCGGCCTTCGGGGGCATCGCCCTGGCGCAGGGTGCGCTGGTGATCGCCCTCGCCGTCGTCGCCCACCTGCTGTACCGCAGCGACGCCGACCCGCGCACCGCCATGCGGGGCCTGGCCGGACCCGCCGTCGCGATGCTGGCCTGCGCGCTCGGCGGCGTGATGTCCGGCGGCGTGTCCCAGCGGGTCGCCGACTGGGTGGACGGCACCCGGGGCGCCATCCCCGGCGCACCGGTCCTGCTGACCTGGCAGGCGTCCGTCATCCCGCCGCTGCTCGCGGTCCTGCTGCTGCTCGCCGGCTGGCAGGCCTGGCGCACCCTGCGGCTGGCCCGCGCCGAGCGCGCCGCGGTGGAACGCGACTACGTGGATGAGGCGGCCGAGGCCGACGAGGCCAAGGACCCGCAGCGCACCCGCCGTATCGCCCGCGCGCGGGCGATGGCCACCCTCACCGACCGCGGCCCCCTGTTCGTCGCCGCCGTCGCCGCCGTCTCCCTGCTCCTGGGCACCGGCGCGCTGGCCGGCGCGCTGACGACCGGCAGGACGCCGAGCGAGGCGGCGCGCACCGCCCATCCCTTCGTCCACGGCGCCGCGGAAGCCGCCCAGGCACTCGGCTCCTGGCTGATCGGGCTCGGCTTCCTGCTGTTCGTCGCCCTGGGCCGGCGCGCCTACCAGGACATGTCCGCGCGGCGCACCGTCGGTGTCCTGTGGGACGTCGGCACCTTCTGGCCGCGCGCCGCCCACCCCTTCGCGCCGCCCTGCTACGCCGAGCGCGCGGTGCCCGACCTGACCTGGCGGATCACCACGTGGACCCGCACCACGGGCGGCCGCCTGGTGCTCTCCGGGCACTCCCAGGGCAGCGTCCTCGCCGCCGCGGCCGCCTGGCAGCTGACGCCGGCCGTGCGCGGACGGGTCGCGCTGCTGACGTACGGCTCACCGCTGGAGCGGCTGTACGGCCGCTGGTTCCCGGCCCACTTCGGCCCGGCCGCCCTCGGTGCCCTGCACGAGGAGGTCGGCTGCTGGCGCAACCTGTACCGGCTCACCGACCCGATCGGCGGTCCCGTCCAGCTGCCCGGCGGCGCCGGCCCGAAGGTGGACTGCGAGCCGATGCGGGACCCGATGGCGCACGCCCGCAACGACCTCCACCCGCTGCCCGCCCCGATCCTCGGCCACTCCGACTACCAGGCCGACCCCGCCTTCGACCGGGAGCGCGGCCGGCTGCTGGACCGGCTCCGCCCCGGCCTGCCGGGCCAGCGGCCGGGAGACGCGCCGTAGCGGCCCCCCGGGGCAGCCCGGCCCGCCGGGGCCGGGCCCGGGGGGTCACCCGAGGTCCGGCAGGTCCTCCGCGTACAGCAGGGTCAGGTCGTCCGTGCTCGGCTCGGCGAGCTGGGCGACCCGGCTCGCGTGCCGCTCGACCATCGCCTCGAAGGTCTGCCGCGCGGTGCGGCCGTTGCCGAACGCGGGGCCCTTGGGCAGCGCCCTGAAGTACGTCAGCAGGGCTTCGGCGGCGCCCGGCGCCAGCCGGTACTCGTGCTCCTCCGCCTGCTGCTCCACGATCCGCAGCATCTCCTCGGGGCCGTAGTCGCTGAAGGTGATGGTGCGGGAGAAACGGGACGCCACACCGGGGTTGACGGAAAGGAAGCGTTCCATCTCGGCCGTGTAGCCCGCGACGATCACCACGACCGCGTCCCGGTGGTCCTCCATCAGCTTCACCAGCGTGTCGATGGCCTCCTTGCCGAAGTCCCGGCCCGCGTCCTGCGGGGACAGCGCGTACGCCTCGTCGATGAACAGCACACCGCCGCGCGCCCGGTCGAACGCCTCCTGGGTGCGGATCGCGGTGGAGCCGATGTGCTCGCCGACCAGGTCGACGCGGGACACCTCGACCAGGTGGCCCTTGTCCAGCACGCCGAGCGAGGCGAGGATCTCGCCGTACAGCCGCGCGACCGTCGTCTTGCCGGTGCCGGGGGAGCCCGTGAAGACCAGGTGCCGCTTGACCGACGCGGCCTTCAGTCCCGCCTGCCGGCGGCGCCGGCCCACCTCGATCATGTCGGTGAGGGCCCGCACCTCGCGCTTGACGCTCTCCAGGCCCACCAGGGCGTCCAGTTCAGCCATGACGTCCTGGGAGGTCCGGACCGGCGTCTCCGGGCGGGCGGCGGCGACCAGCGGCTCCTGCTCGGTCGTGCGCTGCCCGGGGATCGCGCCCAGAAGGCCCGGCGACTGACCGGCCGTCTGGACGGCCGGCTCCGGGGGCGCCACGGGCGTGCGCAGTCCCGCGCTCTCGTCGCTGGTGCAGTCCTCGACGACCGGTCCCGCGCCCGACCCGGCGTCGGGGCCGCCGTCGGAGAACTCGTAACCGCCGCGCGCGCAACGCTCCGTACGGCACTTCCTGAGCGTCGTACGGCAGCCGTCGAGCACGTGGAAGCCGTATCCGCCGCTGCCCCGCACCCGGCAGTCGAGGAAGCTGCCGCGGCCGCCCGCCGAGACGTAGAACCCGGCCTCGGCGGGGGAGTCGACGGTGCACCGCTCGATGGTGGGGTCGGCGCCCTTGGTGACGATCACGCCGGTCTGGGTGCCGTCCACCGTGCAGTTGTTGAGCGTGCCGCCACTGCCGTGGTCGCGGAACCACGCGCCGGTCGCGGCGTCCCGGATCCGGCAGTCGTCGAGCTGCGCGGTCGCCCCGTCGCTCACCGACACGGCCGTGTTGCGCACCTGGGACAGGTCGCTGTCGACGACGTCCACGCGCGAGCCGCGGTCGAGCACGAACAGCGCGTCGGGCACGTCGTGCACCCGGCAGGAGTCGAGCACCGCCGTGGCGCCGTCGCTCACCCACACCGCCGGATAGTCGCCGGTGCTGTCGAAGATCTCGCACTGGTTGGCGTCCACGCGTGTGCCCGGGTCCCACACCGACAGGCCGTTGCGCCCGAACTGCCGCACGCTGGTGCGGGTGAGCGTCAGCACGGAACGGGACCGCAGGTCGACGGCGTTCTCGGGGATGTCGTGGATCCGGCAGTCGGCGAGGGTGAGCACGGCGTCCGTGTCCAGGGTGACCCCGTCGGCCGTGGTGCGGTGGACGTCGCAGTCCGTGAGGTGCGCGGTGGCCCGGCCGGTGATCTGCACCCCGCTGCCGCGGACCTCGTACACCTCGCACCCCACCGCCTCCAGCGCGGAGTGCTCACCGGTGGCGGTGAGGCCCGAGCCCGAGGCGTGGTGCACCCGGCAGCGCTCCAGGCGCGGATGGGCGCCCCCGCGCACCGCCACGCCGGCCTGCCCGGCCGCGACGACCTCGCAGTCCTCGAACACCCCGCCCCCGCCGTCGACCACGGCGATCCCGATGCCCGCCGGGTTGTCGACGG
Organism: Streptomyces cinereospinus; assembly: GCF_042430725.1. Classification (NCBI taxonomy): domain Bacteria; kingdom Bacillati; phylum Actinomycetota; class Actinomycetes; order Kitasatosporales; family Streptomycetaceae; genus Streptomyces; species Streptomyces cinereospinus. The sequence continues at coordinate 59,198 of NZ_JBHMCY010000023.1, forward strand.
TGCACCGCCGCACCGTCGGCCGGGCGCTGCCGCGCACCTCGATCCCGGAGGCGGACCGCGTGACCACCCGCACGTCGGTCAGTTCCGGCGCGCCCTCCTCAACGAGCAGCGCGGGCGCCGCCGCGTCCTGCCCCTCCACGTGCAGGTCGTGCACCACCGCGGAGGCGCGCACGGTGAGCGGCACCCCGTCGGCGGGCGTGATCCGCACGGAGCCGGGGGAGCCCTCGGGCCCGCGCAGCGTCACCGCCCGCTGGACCACGAGGTTCTCCCGGTAGGTCCCGGGGGCGATGGTGAGCACGTCACCGTCGGCCGCGGCCTCCAGGGCGGCGGCGAGCGATGCGTACTCACCCGTGCGGCGCCGCCACCGCGATGTACCGGCGTGCGTCACCTGGACCGTGCCCTGTGCCATGGCGTTGCTGTGCCCCCACCTCGGTCGTACTGATGGCTCGTTCGCCCCGGGCGCCGCAGCCCTCGCAAGCTCGCTCGCGCGCAGGTCGATGCCGAAGTCGGCTTCGGCCGCTCCACCGTAGCGTGCGCGCGGACGCCCGGTTGACCGGAGCCGGAAGGCGGTCAGCTGCCGGTGCCGGTCCTGCCCCAGTCCGGCCCCGCTCGCTCCCAGGCCCGGTCCCAACGCGCGTACCGGCGCGCGACCATACGCCGGACGATCAGCCGTCTGCCGCCCTCGACCAGGCACGCGGTCAGCAGTGCCGCGCCGACCCCGGCGAGCACGGCGTGCGTCGTCGCCGTCGCGGGGTCCAGCGGCCGGGGCGCCGGGCGTCCCCGCTCGTCGGTCCACAGCGTGAACCGGTCGCGCGGCTCCGGGGCGTCGAGGCGGATGACGACCGGGCCGCTGCGCGCGGTGCCGTCCGGGGCGGTCCAGTGGGCGAGCACCCGCGTGCGGATGTCCCGCGAGACCGTCTCGGGTCCGGCGGCGAGCACGGCACGGTCCAGCTCCCGGACGACGGTGGCGGTCACCAGGTGCCGGGACTCGCGCTGCTGCCGGACGGACCGCTGGAGGGCGTCCTGGGCCGCGGAGCCGGCCAGGGCGCCGAGCGCGGGCGCGGCGAGCAGCATCAGCAGCAGGGCGGCCAGTGCCACCCAGGCCTCGACGAGATCGGTCGTGCGGCGCAGCGGATTGTGCCGCCAGCGCCACAGGCCGCGCAACGCGCGCATGTCCCGCACCCCCTTCCCGCTCCACGGCAGCCCCGACGGAGCCGTGCACACGCGGTCCGGGCCGAAGGGGAAGCGACGTCACCGGGGCCCGGGTCCCGTGAACGCCTCACGAAAGCCCAACGCCCGGCAACCGCTCCGGGGTTCCCGCCCGGGCGGCTCCCCCGGCGACAGGGCTCATTCCAGGACGCGGACCGGGTCACCGACCCGGATGGTGCCGCGTGACCGGGGGACGAGGTTCTGGCCGAAGACGAGCTTTCCGCCGATGCGGCGGTGCCGCCCCAGGGTGCGCAGCGGCTCCCGCCCGCGCTCGGCGGTGTCCTGGTCGGTCGTGGTGACGACGCACCGGCCGCACATCTTGGCGACGCGGAACTCGACCTCGCCGATGGCGAGGCGTCTCCAGTGGTCCTCGGCCCAGGGCGCGGTGCCCGCGACGACCACGTTCGGCCGGAAGCGGTTCATCGGCAGCGGACCCTCCTCGGCGAGACCGTCCTCGGCCACCAGGGAGTTGAGGGCGTCGAGCGAGGCGACCGTGGTGAGCAGCAGCGGGAAGCCGTCGGCGAACGTGACCGTCTCGCCGGGCAGCGCGAAGTCCGGGTCGACCGGCCGGCGGGTGGCCGGGTCGTCCATGTGGACCAGGCGGGTGCCCGCCCCGACGTACGCGGTGCACCACGCGTGTGCGGCGTCGTCGGCGAGGACCCCCTCCACCTTGGTGCCGAAGAGCTCCAGCGTGACCGTGCCGGCCGGCTCCGGGACGGGCACGGTCAGCGGGTCGAGACCGGGCGCGGACAGCCGGACGCCGCCGGGCAGGAGCTCGGCGGCGGCCAGCGCGAGGTGTGGCTGCTGGCGTTGGGTGACGACCTTTCCCCCGTCGTCGATCAGCACCCAGCGTCTGTCCCCGGCCAGCCCCCAGGGCTCCACGGCGGCCTCACGGGGCGACCGGCCCCGGAACGCCTTGACCGGATGGACGTGTATCGAGTGCAGCTCCGCGTTCCGCATGAGGCCATCGTGCCAGGTGGCACCGGCCGCCGCGGGAGCCGATCAGTAGCCGCGGTAGTGCTGGTTGTTGTAGGGGTCCTGGTACGGCGCCGGAGCGGGCCGGGGAGCCGCCGGGCGCATCGCCTCGTACCCCGTGCCGCCGGGCACCGCGGGACGCGGCTGCTGCGGGCCGGGGTAGCCGCGCGGCGCGGCGGCCTGCTGGGGGATGTACGCGGTCGGCGCCTGCTGCAGCGGTGCGGGCTGCGGCGCCTGGGGGTAGCCGTAGGCGGGCTGGGACGGGGCCGCCGGGAGGGCGGGCAGCGCGGACGGGAGCGCGGGCAGGTGGTGACCGGCCGGCGTGTCGTACGCGGCGGGGACCCGGATCGGGGCGATCTGCGGGGTGCCCCGCTCGGCCACGAGCGAGTCGTAGATCGGGGTGTCCGGGAAGGAGGCGGAGGAATAGCCGCCGCCATAGGTGGAGCGGGGGGAGGTCATGGCACATAAGTTAAGCCCACGATGTGCTGGTTGGGGAGACCGATAAGAGGGTTGTTTTCCGTGTCGGCGGTGACGCGGGATCCCCAATCCGAGCGAACTCGGGGAAAAGGGGCGCCGAGTGGTTCCTTGATCGTGTAAAGGCTCAGTTCGGAGCGTGTTACCGGCGGTTGGCCGACGTCTTCGCGCACATCCGATGGGCGTTCGACGCCCTTCGCCGTAGCGTGGTACGCGGAGAGAACGGGCGTGTGACAGGTGATGGGGGCGGACATGTCAATGCCGAAGGGCTCGAACGTCCCGGTGCCGACGGCGGCACTGCGGGTGGAAGTGGGCCGGCGCTCCGGTGCCGGCGTGCCCGGCACCGACGCGTCGGCGCTGCTGCTGGTGGGCGGAAAGGTGCGCTCGGACGCCGATTTCGTCTTCTTCAACCAGCCGCAGCACTCCTCTGGAGCGATCCGGTACGAGGGCGGGCGGGAGGCCGGCGGCCAGGTCATCGACACGCTGCTCGTCGACCTCGCGCGGGTGGAGGGCGTCGTCGAGACGATCGTGCTCGCCGCGTCCGCGGACGGGGGGACGTTCGCGCAGGTGCCCGGCCTGTACATCGAGGTCAAGGACGCCGCGCGGGGCACGGTGGTGGCGCGGTTCGACAGCGCGGGCGCGACCGTGGAAACCGCCTTCGTGCTCGGTGAGTTCTACCGGCGCCAGGGCGCGTGGAAGTTCCGCGCAGTCGGGCAGGGGTACGGCACCGGCCTGGAGGGCCTGGCCACGGACTTCGGCATCACGGTGGACGAGCCGCAGCACACGGCACCCGGCGCGCCGCCGGTGACCGCCGCCCCGCCCGTGCCCGCCGTGCCGCCCCCCGCCCCGCCCGCGCCGGTCCGGCTCACCAAGGTGACCCTCACGAAGGCCTCCCCCTCGGTGTCGCTCACCAAGCAGGGCGGAACGTCGGGTGCCCTGCGCGTGAACCTCAACTGGCAGGTACGCACACAGTTCTCCGGCTGGGGCGGCAAGCGCGGCCGTGCCGTCGCCCTGCACTCCGACCTCGACCTCGACCTGTGCGCCCTGTACGAACTCACCGACGGCAGCAAGGGCGTCGTCCAGGCCCTCGGCAACGCCTTCGGGTCCCTGCACCAGCCGCCGTACATCCACCTCGACGGCGACGACCGCACCGGTGCGGTGGAGAGCGGTGAGAACCTCACCGTCAACCTCGACCACCAGCGGGCGTTCCGGCGCATCCTGGTCTTCGTCACCATCTACGAGGGCGCCCGGTCCTTCGCCGACCTGCACGCCACGGTCACCCTGCACCCGCAGTTCGGCGCGCCGATCGAGTTCTCGCTGGACGAGTGCACGGTCCCCTCGCCGGTGTGCGCGCTGGCGCTCATCACCAACACCGGCGGCGACCTGGTCGTCCAGCGCGAGGCCCGCTACCTGGTGCCCGACCGCGGGGTGAGCATGCAGCGGGCCGTGGACCGGGCCTACGGGTGGGGCATGAACTGGACGCCCGGCCGCAAGTGAGCCCGGCCGCGCCCCCGGCCCTCCGGGCGCCTCACCCCTCGTCGGGGACGGCACCCGGACGCGCGTAGGTGCGGCCCTTCCAGGACGCGCCGCGCCCCTTGTAGTGCAGCACCGCCGAATCGACCGTCATGAGCAGGTACAAGAACGCGGTGAGGGGCAGCAGGGGAGCGAGCCAGGGCGGCTGCTCGTAGTAGCGGAGCATGGGCAGGTACGTCCCCGTCATCACCAGCCAGGCCAGGCCGCCCGGCACCGCGGTCGCCGTGCTCCCCAGCGCCCAGCCCGCGACCAGCGCCACGGGCGGCACCAGGTACACGACCGCGAGCCCGGCGACGGTCCCGGCCAGCAGCAGCGGGTTGTGCCGCAGCTGGGCGTAGGCGCTGCGCGCGACCATGCGCCACAGGTCGTGCAGCCGGGGATAGGGACGCACGCTGTCCACCCGCTCGGCGAGGCCCAGCCACAGGTGCCCGCCGCCGCCTCGCACGGCCCGCGCGAGGGCCACGTCGTCGATGACGGCGTGCCGGATGGCGTCGGGGACGCGCGCCCGCTCGGCGGCCTCGGCGCGCAGCAGCACGCAGCCGCCCGCGGCGGCACTGGTCCGTGCCCCCTTCCGGCCGATCCGGCGGAACGGGTACAGCTGCGCGAAGAAGTAGACGAAGGCCGGCACCACGAGCCGCTCCCACGTGCTCTCGACGCGCAGCCGCGCCATCTGCGAGACGAGGTCGAAGCCGCCGGTGCGCGCCGCCGCCACCAGAGCGCGCAGGCTGTCCGGCGCGTGCGCGATGTCGGCGTCCGTCAGCAGCAGGTACTCGGGGGCACGCTCGCGTGCCAGGCCGATGCCGTGCCGCACCGCCCAGAGCTTGCCCGTCCAGCCCGTGGGCGGCTCGCCGGGCGAGTCCACGGTCAGCGGCAGCCCGCCGTGGCGGCGCGCCAGCTCGCGCGCCAGCTCCCCGGTGCCGTCCGTGCTGCCGTCGTCCACCAGGAAGACCTCGGCCCGTCCCGGATAGTCCTGCGCCAGCAGCGACGGCAGACTGTCCGGCAGCACCGCGGCCTCGTCGCGCGCGGGGACGACGACACAGACGGAAGGCCAGTCCGCGGGGTCCCTCCGGGGCGGCAATCGAACGTCCGTACGCCAAAAGAAGCCCTGGCAGAGCAGCAGCCACAGCCAGGCGGCGAGTGATCCGGCGGCGATCCACGGGAAGGCGCTCACCCGCGCAGTGTGCCCCACCGGACCGGCCGTGAGGGGCCCATCGTCTATCGTGGCCGGGTGAAGATCGCGCTCATGGACTCCGGAATCGGTCTGCTGGCGGCCACCGCAGCGGTACGGCGGCTCCGCCCCGACGCCGATCTCGTCCTCTCCCTCGACCCCGACGGCATGCCCTGGGGACCCCGCACGCCGCAGGACCTCACCGAGCGCGCCCTGGCCGTCGCCGAGGCGGCCGCCGCCCACCGGCCCGACGCCCTCATCGTCGGCTGCAACACCGCGACCGTGCACGCCCTGACCGCCCTGCGCGCCCGCCTGGAACCCGCGCTGCCGGTGGTCGGCACGGTTCCGGCGATCAAGCCGGCCGCGGCCGGCGGCGGCCCGGTCGCGATCTGGGCCACGCCCGCCACCACCGGCAGCCCCTATCAGCGCGGACTCATCGCGGACTTCGCCGCGGGCGTGGACGTCACCGAGGTGCCGTGCCGGGGACTCGCGGAGGCGGTCGAACGCGCCGACGAGTCGGCCATCGACCGCGCCGTCGCCGCGGCCGCCGAGCTGACCCCCGACGACGTCACGACCGTCGTCCTGGGCTGCACCCACTACGAGCTGGTCGCCGAGCGCATCCGCGCCGCGGTGCAGCGTCCCGGCCCGCCCCCGCTCGTCCTGCACGGCTCCGCGGGAGCGGTGGCCGCCCAGGCGCTGCGCCGGATCGGCCTGCCCCCCGCGCCCGGGTCCGCGCCCCTCGGCGGTGTGACGGTGCTGCTCAGCGGCCGCGAGGGCGCGCTGCCCGCGCCCGCCCTGGCCTACGCGGAAGGCCGCCTGCTCGCCGCCGCCAGCCCCGTGCGGTGACCGCGGGGTACTGACGGAAGCCCTCGGTCCGTGACCGCCGGGCACGGATGTAAGGCATCGGTGCGTGACGGTCCGTTACGGGTGGAAGCCCTCCGGCCGTGACTTCCCGGTACTGGTGGAAGCCTTCCGGCCGTGACTTCCCGGTACTGGTGGAAGCTCTCCGTCCGTTACCGCCCGGCAGTGACGGACGTTCTCGGTCCGTGCGGTTCTCCGGGACGCCCGTCACTGTCTGCGACCCGGTACCCGCTCAGCGAAACGTGAGTAGTCTCGATGGCATGAGGGACCACCCCCGCGGCGAGCACACCCCGCCCCCCGAGGTCTGGACCGGCCGGGCCACCAACCGGGTCCAGTGGCTGCTGGCGCTGGTCGGCGCCGCCTGCGTGGCGCTCGGCATCGAGCTGGCCGTCGCCTCCGCGTGGACGGACGACGGCCTCGCCCCGCTGGTGATGTCCGTCGTCGGCTGCATCGCCGCCGGACTGCTGGTGCTGTTCGGCACGCTCGCGTTCGTGCACGTCGCCCTGCGGGTGGACATGGAGTGCCTGGAGGTGCGCTGCGGCCACATCGGCGTCCCGCGCCGCCGTATCCCGCTGTCGCAGGTCGCCGGCGCGGAGTTCGTCCCGCACGTCACCCCGCGCCAATGGGGCGGCTGGGGCTACCGCTGGCGGCCCGAGAAGGGCACCGCGGTCGTCGTACGGCGGGGCGAGGGCGTGGCGCTGCGGCTGTGGGACGGTCACACGTTCACGATCACCGTGGACAACGCGGAGACGGCCGTACGGGTCATCGAGGAGCGGCTGCGGCCGACCACACCGGGGCCCCTGCGCTGAGACCGCGGGGCGCGCCCGCCGGGCTGCGGTCCTGGGGCGAGGCGCGGCACGGTGACCGCCGGTCCGGCTCCGGCCGGCGCCCCGGTCACGGATGCGGCGACCGGAGCGAGCGCCCCGCAGATGCGGCCCGCGGCGTAACCGGCGGCCACCGCCGGCGGCACACCCTCCGGGCGCCCGCCGTGATCAGCGACCAGAGGGCACAGGTGCCGAGCACGACCACGCCCGCCGCGTCGGAGGCGCTGCGTCTTCCCCCGTCGGCGTCCGTCCCGGCCGTCGACGTCACCCCCGTGGACCCCGCCCGCCCCCCGCGACCGGCCGCTCTTCCGACCTGTGACGGGCCCGGGCCGTCCCGCCACGCGGGCTCGGGCACACGGCAACGGCTTGTGAGCGGTTCGGGGCTGGTGCAGAAACGATGTCGCACGGGTGGGGAAGGAACGGTTCGACCGCGCTGTGGGCCGTTCGGACGGTCGCCGTACACTCCCGGAGTGACCGTCACCGCAACCCCCGTGGACGAGTCGGACGCCGCAGGCCGCCGTACCGCGCCCGCATCGCGCGCCGCCCGGTGGCTGCGCCGCCTCGTTCCGGCCGCCGCCGCGGCGCTCTCCGGAGTGCTCCTCTACGTCAGCTTCCCGCCGCGCACCCTGTGGTGGCTGGCCCTGCCGGCCTTCGCCGTCTTCGGCTGGGTGCTGCGCGGCCGGAGCCGGAAGGCCGCTTTCGGCCTCGGCTACCTCTTCGGCCTCGGGTTCCTGATGCCGCTGCTGGTGTGGACCGGCGTGGAGGTCGGTCCCGGCCCCTGGCTCGCCCTGGTGGCCGTCGAGGCGCTCTTCGTGGCGCTGGTGGGCGTGGGCGTCGCGGCGGTGTCCGGGCTGCCGGGCCGGCCCCTGTGGGCGGCGGCGGTGTGGACCGCCGGTGAGGCGGCACGCGCGCGGGTGCCGTTCAGCGGCTTCCCCTGGGGCAAGATCGCCTTCGGGCAGGCGGACGGCGTGTTCCTGCCGCTGGCCGCGGTCGGCGGCACGCCGGTGCTCGGCTTCGCGGTCGTCCTGTGCGGGTTCGGCCTGTACGAGGCCGGACGGCTGGCCCTGGAGGCGCGGCGCACGCGCGCGGTGCGGCGGGGAGCGGCGGCCGTGGCGCTGCTCAGTGTGGCCGTGCCCGTACTGGCCGCCCTGGCCGCGCGGTCCCTCGTGAGTGACCGGGCCGAGGCCGGCACCGCCACCGTCGCGGTGATCCAGGGCAACGTCCCGCGCGCGGGGCTCGACTTCAACTCCCAGCGGCGGGCGGTACTCGACTACCACGCGCGCGAGACGGAGCGCCTGGCCGCCGAGATCGACGCGGGCGAGGTGGCCGAGCCGGACTTCGTGCTCTGGCCGGAGAACTCCTCCGACATCGACCCCTTCGCCAACCCCGACGCCTACGCGGTCATCGACCGCGCGGCCAAGGCGGTCGGTGTGCCCATCTCGGTCGGCGGCGTCGTCGAGCGCGACGGGAAGCTCCTGAACGAGCAGATCCTGTGGGATCCGGAGAAGGGGCCCGTCGACACCTACGACAAGCGGCAGATCCAGCCGTTCGGCGAGTACCTGCCGCTGCGGCCGCTGCTCGACATGATCAACGAGAGCTGGACGTCGATGGTCCGCCAGGACTTCAGCCGGGGCACCGAGCCGGGCGTGTTCGCCATGGACGGCGCCACGGTCGGCCTGGTCACCTGTTACGAGGCGGCGTTCGACTGGGCCGTGCGCTCCGAGGTCACCGACGGCGCCGAGCTGATCTCCGTGCCGAGCAACAACGCGACCTTCGACCGCAGCGAGATGACCTACCAGCAGCTCGCCATGTCCCGCGTGCGCGCCGTCGAGCACAGCCGGACCGTCGCGGTCCCGGTGACCAGCGGCGTGAGCGCGATCATCCTGCCGGACGGCACGATCACCCGGCGCACCGGCATGTTCGTCGCCGACTCGCTGGTCCAGGAGGTGCCGCTGCGCTCGTCCCTCACGCCCGCCACCCGGCTCGGGATCCTGCCGGAGACCGCCCTGGTGCTGGTCGCGGCGGGTGGTCTCGGCCGGGCGGTCGCCACCGCGCGCGGGCGGCGCACGGGTGACGCGTAGCCGTCCACCCGCCGTACGCCCCCGGAACCGGTCCGGCGCCGCGCGGGCCGCCCGTTAAGGTCGCCGCATGGCTACTCCAGACTTCATCCGCACCCTGCGGGCGTCCGCCGGGCATCAGCTGCTCTGGCTCCCCGGGATCACCGCGGTCGTCCTCGACGACGACGGAAGAGTGCTGCTGAACCGCCGTTCCGACACCGGGCGGTGGTCCCTGATCGGCGGCATCCCGGACCCGGGGGAGCAGCCCGCCGCCTGCGCCGTGCGGGAGGTCCACGAGGAGACCGCCGTGCACTGCCTGCCCGAGCGCGTGGTACTGGTCCAGGCGCTCCAGCCGATCACGTACGGCAACGGCGACACCTGCCAGTACATGGACATCACCTTCCGCTGCCGGGCCCTCGGCGGTGAGGCGCGGGTGAACGACGACGAGTCGCTGGACGTCGCCTGGTTCGACGTCGACGCCCTGCCGGAGCTCAACGAGTTCGGGGTGCTGCGGATCAAGCAAGCCCTGTCGGACGCCCCCACATGGTTCGAGTCCACGACTTTCGAATGAAGTATGGGGGCTGACCACATGGGGCGGGGGGCGGGCGCTGCCTAGGGTCGGCCCCATGACCGCGTCCCGTGGCCTCCCCGGCCCTCACGCCCCCACGCTCGACCTCGGCGGCCGCACGGCCCTCGTCACCGGTGCCGCCGGCGGTATCGGCCGCGCCTGCGCCCTGCGGCTCGCGGCCGCCGGCGCCAAGGTCAGAGCGGTCGACCGGGATGAGGCCGGCCTGGAGGCGCTGGCCGAGGGGGCGACGGGCCTGCCCGGCGGCGTCGAGCCGCGCGTGCTCGACCTCACCGACCTGGACGCCGCCGAGGCCGCGGCCGCCGGTGCGGACGTGCTGGTGAACAACGCCGGGCTGCAACTGGTCCGGCCCCTCCAGGATTTCCCGCCCGACGTCTTCCACACCGTCCTCACGGTGATGCTGGAGGCGCCGTTCCGCCTCATCCGCGGCGCTCTGCCGCACATGTACGGGCAGGGCTGGGGCCGCATCGTGAACATCTCCTCCGTGCACGGCCTGCGCGCCTCCGCCTACAAGGCGGCGTACGTGGCCGCCAAGCACGGCCTGGAAGGGCTGTCCAAGACCGCCGCCCTGGAAGGCGCCCCGCACGGCGTCACCTCGAACTGTGTGAACCCCGCCTATGTGCGCACCCCGCTCGTCGAGAGGCAGCTCGCCGACCAGGCCCGGTCGCACGGCATCCCCGAGGAGCGGGTCCTGTCGGAGGTGATGCTCCAGGACAGCGCCGTCAAACGGCTCATCGAACCCGAGGAGGTCGCCGAGGCCGTGGCCTATGTGTGCAGCCCGCAGGCGTCCTTCATGACCGGGGCGTCGCTGGTGCTCGACGGCGGCTGGACCGCGCACTAGTGCCGCGGCAGGCGACGTTCGCCCCGTCGCGACGCCCGGCACGCACCCCCGCCGCACCCGCCGAAGGTCCGAGTACGTCCGGTACGAGGGCTTCCGGCCGGCCCGCCGGGAGCACGCACCGGACGCCGCTCCGCCACGGGCGAACGTCGCCTGCCACGGCACCAGTGCGATCAACGTCCGCGTGCCCGGAGTTTTCCACAGGGCTGGACGGGGCGGCCCGGCGATGAGGAATCCTGTGACCATGTCCCGCGATCACGTGAAATCCGCCGAGCGCCCCACGGGCGACCCCGCGGCGCCTCCGGACGGCGCCGAGGCGCCGTTCCTGGAGCTGCTGGCCCGGGGCGCGTCCGCCGACGCCTACGAGCAGCCCGTGCTGCTCGCCCGCGCCCAGGGCCGGCCCGCCGAGTGGATCACGGCGCTGGAACACGCCAAGCTGCTCGCGCTGCGCGTCCGCTCGGAGCTGGAGGGGCGGCGCCGCCGGGAGGCCGAGCTGTCGGCCCTCTTCGAGACCGCCCACGACCTGGCCGGACTGCGCGACCTGGACGCCGTGCTCCAGGCGATCGTGCAGCGCGCCCGGTCGCTGCTCGGCACCGATGTCGCCTACCTCAGCCTGAACGACCCCGAGCGCGGGGACACCTACATGCGGGTCACCGAGGGCTCGGTCGCGGCCGGCTTCCAGCAGCTGCGGCTCGGCATGGGGGAGGGCCTCGGCGGCCTGGTCGCCCAGACGGCCCGGCCGTACGTCACCGACGACTACTTCCAGGACGGCCGCTTCCAGCACACCGACTCCATCGACGCGGGCGTCCGGGACGAGGGCCTGGTCGCCATCCTGGGCGTGCCCCTGATGCTCGGGCACCACGTGATCGGCGTCCTGTTCGCCGCGGACCGGCGGGCGCGGGTCTTCGAGCGGGAGCAGATCGCCCTGCTCGGCTCCTTCGCCGCCCTGGCCGCCGCCGCCATCGACACCGCCAACCTGCTCACCGAGACCCGCTCGGCCCTCGCCGGCCTGGAGCGCGCCAACGAGATCATCCGGGACCGCAGCGCCGTCATCGAACGCGCCTCCGACGTCCACGACCGGCTCGCCGAACTGGTGCTGCGCGGCGGCGGGGTGCACGACGTGGCCGCCGCCGTCTCCGAAGTCCTGGACGGCACCGTCGAGTTCACCGACGCCACCGCCGCACCCGCGCGGGCCCTGGAGGCCTTCCGCACCGAGGGCCACGCGGTGCGGCACGAGGACGACTGGATCGCCGCCGTCGCCGCGGGCGGTGAGCTGTTCGGCGCGCTCGTGCTGCGCGGCCACCCCGGGCTCGACCCGGTCGACCAGCGCACCCTGGAGCGGGCCGCGATGGTCACCTCGCTGCTGCTGCTCGCCCGGCGCTCCGCCGCCGAGGCCGAACAGCGCGTGCGCGGCGAACTCCTCGACGACCTGCTCGACGCCCGCGACCGAGACCCCCGCCTGCTGCGCGACCGCGCCTCCCGGCTGCACGCGGACCTCGACGCCACCCACGTCGTCCTCGCCGCCCGCCTCGACGGCCCCGCGGCCGACGCCGACCACGAGGCGGACGCCCGCAGGCGCCTGTGGTCCGCCGCGTCCCACCTCGCCGCCACCCGGCACGGCCTGGCCGCCGCCCGTGACGGCGGCACGGTCCTGCTGCTGCCGCTCGACGCCGGTGACACGGCGACGGACCTGGCCCGCCGCACCGCCCGGCACCTGGGCACCGCCGTCCACGAAGCGGTCACGGTCGGCGCGTCGGCACCGGTCCAGGACCTCGCCGCCCGGCCCGACGCGGTGGCCGCCGCCTACGAGGAGGGGCGGCGCTGCCTGGACGCCCTGCGCCTGCTCGGCCGCACCGGCGACGGGGCCGCCGCCGAGGACTTCGGCTTCCTGGGCCTGCTGCTGGCCGGCGACCGGGACATCACCGGTTTCGTCGACCGGACCATCGGCCAGGTGGTGGCCTACGACGAGCGCCGCGGCACCGACCTGCTGCGCACCCTGGAGGCGTACTTCGCCAGCGGGATGAGCCCGGCCCGCACCAAGGACGCACTCCACGTGCACGTCAACACCGTCGCCCAGCGTCTGGACCGGGTCGCGCGCCTCCTGGGTGACGACTGGCAGCTGCCGTCGCGCGTCCTGGAGGTCCAGCTGGCGCTGCGGCTGCACCGCCTGACGGTTCCCCTGCGCAGCTGACCCCCGCACGCGGGCGTGCGGGGGCCGGGGCCGGCGGGGTCAGACGGTGTGCGTGTCCGCGGCCCGGGACGCCGGGGACGGGGCGTCCGAGGGACGGACGTCGGCCAGGTCCCGGTCGCGGGTCTCCTTGGCGGCCGCCACGGCGACGACCGTGAGGAGGGCCGCGGCGATCACGTACAGCGCGATCGGCGTGGAGCTGCCGTAGTCGGACAGCAGCGCGGTGGCGATCAGCGGGGCCGGGGCGCCCGCCGCGACGGAGGCGAACTGGGCGCCGATGGAGGCGCCGGAGTAGCGCATCCGGGTGGCGAACATCTCGGAGAAGAAGGCGGCCTGCGGCGCGTACATCGCCCCGTGCAGCACCAGGCCCACCGTCACGGCGAGGAGCAGGCTGCCGAAGCCGCCGGTGTCGATGAGGGCGAAGAACGGGAACATCCACAGGCCGACGCCGACCGCGCCGGCCAGATAGACGGGACGGCGGCCGATCCGGTCGGACAGCGCGCCCCACAGCGGGATGGCCGCGAAGTGCACGGCCGAGGCGATGAGCACCGCGTTCAGGGCGGTCTGCCTGGAGACGCCGGCGGAGGTGGTGGCGTAGACGAGGATGAAGGCGGTGATGACGTAGTAGCTGATGTTCTCGGCCATCCGGGCGCCCATCGCCACCAGGATGTCCCGCCAGTGGTGGCGCACCACCGCCACCAGCGGCATCCTCTCGGTCTGCGCCGCGCGGCCGGCCTTGCGGGCCTCGGCCTGGGCGAGGGCCTGCTGGAACACGGGGGACTCGTCCACGGAGAGCCGGATCCACAGTCCGACGATCACCAGCACCCCGGAGAGCAGGAACGGCACGCGCCAGCCCCAGCCGGTGAAGGCGCTCTCGGACAGCACGGCGGTGAGGAAGGACAGCACGCCGGTCGCCAGGAGCTGTCCCGCGGGCGCCCCGGTCTGCGGCCAGGAGGCCCAGAAGCCCCGGCGCCGCGCGTCCCCGTGCTCCGACACCAGCAGGACCGCGCCGCCCCACTCGCCGCCGAGCGCGAAGCCCTGGACGAGCCGGAGCACCGTCAGCAGCACGGGCGCCGCGCTGCCGATCGTCTCGTGGGTCGGCAGCAGGCCGATCGCGAAGGTCGCGCCGCCCATCAGCAGCAGGCTCAGCACCAGCAGCTTCTTCCGGCCGAGCCGGTCGCCGTAGTGCCCGAAGACGAGCGCACCGAGCGGCCGGGCGGCGAAGCCGACGGCGTAGGTCAGGAACGACAGCAGTGTGCCGACGAGCGGGTCGGACTCCGGGAAGAAGAGCTGGTTGAAGACCAGTGCGGCCGCGGAGCCGTAGAGGAAGAAGTCGTACCACTCGATGGTGGTCCCGATGAGGCTGGCGGCGACGATCCTCGGGAGGCTCGCGGGGGGTGGGGGAGCGGTGTTTCCGGATGCCATGTGCGCCACTTCCTCGTGTGCGGTGGGGACGGGTACGTGTCGGCACACGGTAGGAAGCAGCAGGTCAGGGTCACATGTGGTGGGGCACCATAGTTCAGAGGGCTGCTATGCGTGCGTCCACTATGCCGGGGCGGGGAGGGGCGGTTCGCGGGCTCGGGAGTGGTCGAGACCAGCGCTGTCCGGGAAGCGTAGTCGGGGGTGATGTGCCCCCGTGGGGGAGTCGCAGGAGACGTGGTGTGCCGGCGACGGTCACCGGGCGCTTTCCGTCCTGGACGCGGCGAGGGCGCGTGCCGAGGCGAACTCGACGACCTGCGCCGCTATTTCCTCCAGCTGTCCTTGGACGTGGGTGTCCTTGCAGGTGCCGGCGGGCGAGAAGCGTGCCGCTGAGGTGTTGATCGCGGCGCCCAGCGGTGTGGGCCAGCCGCGCAGCGCGTGGGTCACGTCGCGCAGCGCGGCCAGCGTGGAGACGGCTCCCTGCCAGCCATGGGCGACCGCCACGCATCCGACGGCCCGTTCACTCAAGTAGGGCCGTCTGTCCTCGCGCAGTTCCTCGACGTGGTCCAGGGCGTTCTTCACCAGACCGGAGATCCCGCCGTGATAGGCGGGGCTGGCGAGTACGAGGCCGTCCGCGCCGGCTATGGCGGACAGGAGCCGGCGGGCCTGGGGCGCGGTGGCGCCCTGCCGGGGGTCGTACAGCGGCATGGCCAGTGAGGGACCGCTGATCAGTTGCACTGACGCGCCGCGTTGTTGCGCCGCGTCCAGTACCACCCGCAGGGCCTGCTCGGCGGTTGACTCGGGCCGGCTCGAACCGCCGACACCGACCACGTTCACGATCCGGTGCACTGGGGTTGCGCCTCCTTCTCTCTCGGGTGTCTGGGGGTGTTCGCGGTGCGGGCTGTGGAGTGGTGCGGTCGCAGCTCCGGGCAGTCGGGCCACGCGGTGGGGTTCGTCCCTGTCCGTCGGCCTTTCGCCGAGAACTCGTGTCGGGCGAGCGGCTGCGGATGAGAAAAGGTGATTCCACCCGTGCGCGCGGACACGAAGTGGAATCATCTTTTACTCGCTCGTGCCAGGAGGTCAGACGGTGGACGTCACGCCGTCCTGCCTCTTGGGCTCCTCGGCAGCCGGAGCCGCTGGGTTCCGCCTGAAGTTCAGCGCGACCAGCACGATCAGCACGATGCCGACCACGGTGGCCCACATGGCGGAGCGCACGCCGTCGGCGGTGGCGACGCGCAGCGCCTCACCGGTCAGTCCCTCGTGACCGGAGTTGGCGACCGCCACCAGCACGGCGAGTCCGACCGCGGCACCGACCTGCTGGCCGGTCGAGGCGACACCCGAGGCGATGCCCTGTTCCTGTGCCGCGACCCCGGTGGTCGCCGCCGCGTACATCGCGGTGAACACCGTGCCCTGACCGAGGCTGAGGATGAGAACACCCGGCACCAGCTCCATGTAGGAACCGGTCGGCGAGACGGACAAGGTGAAGGCCACGGTACCGGCGAGACCCATGAGGAGCGCGCCGACCAGCGTGGCACGCACCCCGAAGCGGGTGGCCAGCTTCCCGCCGGACAGGTTGCCGATGAGCACGCCCACACACGGCAGGAGGAAGGCGATACCGCTCTTCGTCGCGGAGTAGCCGTGCACGCTCTGCCAGTAGAGGGTGAAGAAGTAGGGCAGCGCGCCGAACGTCCCCATGAAGATGAAGGTGACGACGGTACCGGTGCTCAGGTTGCGGTTGCGGAACAGGCGAAGCGGCAACAGCGGGTCGCGGCCGCGGCTCTCGATGGTGACGAACGCGGCGAGCACGGCCACCGCGACGGCCGCGGTGCTCAGGATCGTCGGCGAAGTCCAGCCCGACACCGGTCCCTGGACAAGGGCGAACACCAGCAGCGTCGATCCAACGGTCGCGGTCAGCGCACCGGGCAGGTCGAACTTGCGCCCAGCGGCTGTCTGGTCGGTGTCCTTCGGGATGATGGCGAACGCGAGCAGCATGGCACCGCCGGCCAGCGGGACGTTGGCGAAGAAGATCGACGCCCAGCCGAAGGCGCCCGTCAGCACACCGCCGAGCAGCGAACCGAGGATCATGCCGCTACCACCCGCGCCGCCCCAGATCGCCAGTGCGCGGTTGCGCTCAGGGCCTTCGGCGAAGGTCGTGGTGACCAGTGAAAGCGTGGCGGGAGCGAGGAAGGCGCCGCCGATACCCTGTACCGCACGCGCGATGATCAAGGTCGTCGGATCGCCCGCGAGCCCTCCGACGAGCGAGGAGACCGCGTACAGGAACAGGCCGAAGATGAACATGCGGCGGCGTCCGAACAGGTCTGCCGCACGGCCGCCGAGCAGCAGGAAGCCACCGAAGGCGACGGCGTAGGCGCTGACCACCCACTGGAGGGTCTGGGCCGAGAAGCCGAGGCCGGTACGGATCTCGGGGAGTGCTACGAAGACGATGCTGTAGTCGATCGCGTAGATGCACTGGGCAAAAGCCAGCAGTGCCAGGATCCAGCCGAGGCGTCGGCGGGATGGCGCCTCGGCGCCGGCGACTGCAGGAGACATTGTCTGTGCCGTCCCTTCAGGGATTTTCGGGTGCTGGTCGGTAACGCAGGGCGTAGGACGGGCCGGTGGCGATCGACAGCGCCTGGGCGGCCGTGCTCCCGCCGGTCGAATGGGTGTCGGAGCTGACTGGTTCGGTGTTCGTCCCGTGACTCACCGGGTCGAGCCGTCGGGGGTGGGGCCGCCGGTCGGCCGGCTTCCTTCGGTGATCCGCTCGGCATGGCGCCGGGTGGCCGGCTGCGGCAGCTTTGGGGTGGTGCGGTCGACGGCCGAGCGGCCCGCCGGAACCGGCGGGGCTCGCATCGGCGGAATCCGTGGGTGCGCGGAGGCCCGGTGGGCTCGGACAGCGCGGTGCCGAGCGTGAACCCTCCGCTCCCGCAGGTTCCGACGAAGGATATTTTCATGAATGCATGCCCCGTCAGTCGTTTTCAGGACAGGGTGTGGGCCCGCCAGTTGCCCCGGCGACCGGTTCGGAATTCGCGGTTCTTGGCCTGTACGGCATTTATCCCCCCAGCTGAAAACTGTCGACGACGGCGTTGGCCGTTCCCCGTGCAGCCGAGAACCGGAAGACCGGATCCGTTCGCTCCGCTGCTTTCGTGGGGAAAGACCTCCGCCGGTATTCGCGCACTCCGGCTATGGGTGTCCGGTAGCCTCATTCGCGGCGTCCGAACGCGGTGCGAGGTGATCGCGGAACCACTGCACGACAGCGGCGTCGAGCCGGTCCCATTCATCTCGGTCGTCCGGAAGATGACCGCGGGAGAGGCGGATGAACCGCACGGTCTTGCCCAGTTCGGTCAGCGTCTCGTACAACTGCTCGGTGCCGTTGATGACGACCGTGGTGTCGCCTTCCGCGTGTGCCAGCAGCAGCGGCGCCCGGATGTCGGCCGCATGGGTCAGTGGACTCGCCGCCTTCAGCCTCGCCAGGTCCTCCGGGTCGTCGACGTCCCCGATCCACTCCACGACCCGCCGGCTCCACGTGGGCGGCAGGGCCCGGACGTCCGTTTCGAGGTCCGCCAGCCCGCAGATCACGACACCGGCCCGCCAGTAGTGCGGCAGCCTCGTCAGGCAGCTGAGTGCCGCGAACCCGCCGTAGGACATCCCGTGGACACCGAGCCGATCGCCGTCCACCCAGTCCAGGCTTCGGAGAAACCGGGCGGCGGCTTCCAGGTCGGCCAGGTCGCCGCCTCCCCAGTCCCGGTAGATCAGCCGCTGGTAGGCCAGTCCCCGTCCGGTCGACCCGCGCACGTTCGGCGCCAGCACGGCCATTCCGGCGCGCACCAACCGCTGGATCAACGGGTCGTGGACCGGCAGCGCGGCCCACTCCGGACCGCCGTGGACGGTCAGCACCGCGGGGACGGGGCCGGCCGTCGCACGCGGGCGGTACAGCAGCCCGGATATCTCCAGCCCGTCCGCTGCGGTGAACCAGACCGTCTCCGGTGCCACGAGGTCGTCCGGCAGCCCGTCGCTGAAGTCGGTGAGCCGGTGTGACTCGCCGGTTGCCAGGTCCACCAGGCAGAACTCGGTAGCCCGGTCGGCGGCGCCGACCTGTACGAGCAGACGGTCTCCGGCGAACCGCGGCACGAAGCCGTCGTAACCGAACGGCTGGGAGGCGAAGCCGGGCAATTCGACTGTGGTCTGCGAGGTGCAGAGCATCGTGTGCTGGTCCTGGGGCAGGGTCCAGACGACCTGCGGACCCACGATCACGTTCTCCACATCGGCATCCGGCGTGGCGATCCACTCCAACGGCCGACCGGGCACGAGCAGAGCGACACCGAGGTAGTCACGGCCCTCGGTGGTACACACGTAGATCCCGTCCTCAGTCCACCCGCCCGGCTGGTACTTCGCGGGGCCCTCGTGCGGGGTGAGGTGCCGGGTGCGGCCGGTCTCGAGATCACAGGCGAACAGGTC
Organism: Streptomyces cinereospinus; assembly: GCF_042430725.1. NCBI lineage: Bacteria > Bacillati > Actinomycetota > Actinomycetes > Kitasatosporales > Streptomycetaceae > Streptomyces > Streptomyces cinereospinus. Next base: position 77,785 of record NZ_JBHMCY010000023.1, read on the forward strand.
CTGGTCGGTGTTCTGATGGAACCTCAGCACGAGCAGGTGCCTGGAGTCCGGTGAGAAACATATCGGTACGTACCGGTCGTCGCCCTCCATGACCATCCTGGACGCCCCGGTCGTCAGGTCCCGCACGTAGACGTCGAGGCAGGTGGCGTCCCGCGCGTTGGTCGCGTACGCGAGCAGGCGGCCGTCCGGACTGTACGGTTGGCTCCCGCTCGAGTACGGCACGCCTATCTCGCGCCTGACACCGGGTTCGGCAGCTATCCACTCCACCTCCCCGGTGCGGGGATCGAGTTCGGCCAGCCGGTAGTCCTGGCCGCCGGTCACGTCCGCCACGGCAAGGAGGCGCGTCTCGTCGGGCCGCCACGCCAGCCGGGTGACCGCACCGTCGACCGGGAGCATCAGCCGCTTTCCTGTCCAGGTCTGAAGCCACGGCTGCGGCCGGCCGGACTCGTCGCTGACGTACGCGAAACCCTCCTTCGCGGGCCAAGCGCCCCAGACGGTCATGAGTGCGCCGCCAACGCGAGCTGGATCGTCGCCGCGGCGACGATCCCACGGTGGAACCGGTCGAGGTCGAGATTCTCGTCGGCCGCGTGGTTGGCCTCGTCGGCGTTGGCCAGCGGCACGCCGTAACAGGGGCATGAGAGCCCATCGCTGAGCACGGCCATCGGCAGGCTTCCGCCGAGCGAGGGGATCAGCAACGGCCGTTGCCCGTTCACGTCCTCGACCGCCTGGACGATCGTTGCCGTATAAGGGGTCTCGGGTAACGTGGTGGACGGTGCCATCGCCGCGCCAGGCGTGAACTCGACATCGGGGGCGTATCTCGCGACATGCCGCTGGATGGCGTCGGCGACCTGGTCGGGTGTCTGGCCGCCGACCAACCGGGCCTCGCACCGGGCGACGGCGACGTCGGGGATCACCGCGCGGTGGTCGCCGGAGTCCTCGCAGCTCAACGAGTTCACGGTCAGGGTGGGCATGGTCAGGCGTTTGCGGAATCCCAGCCAGGCCGGCGGCTCCAGGACGACCGCCCCGATCGCTTCGAGCGTCTTGGCCACGTCCACCGGAAAATCGTCCAGCGCGGCACGCTGACCGTCGGTCAGCGGCGCGACGTCGTCGGCGAAGCCGGCCACGGTCACGGTCCCGTCCGCCGACCGCATGGTGGCCAGCAGCTGCACCAACGCCCACGCCGGGTTGGGTGCGACCCCGCCCCAGTTCCCCGAGTGCAACGGCCGGCTCGCGCCTCGTGCGCGCAGCTCGAACATCAGGATTCCGCGTACGCCGAGGACCACACACTCCCGGCCCGATTCGTGCACGGGCCCGTCGCTCCAGATCACCAGATCGGGCTGACCGACCTGACGTACGGCCGTGGCCAGGTTGGGGCTGCCGATCTCCTCCTCACCGTCGAGCAACACCGTGACACGGCAGGGAAATCCGCCGGTCAGGTCCCGCAGGGCACGCAGCCCCAGCAAGTGCGCGAGATGCTGCCCCTTGTTGTCGCCCGTCCCGCGCCCGTACATTCGGCCGGCGCGGATCGACGGCACGAACGGCGGTGTCGTCCACAGCTTGAGCGGCCCGGCCGGCTGCACGTCGTAGTGACCGTAGATCAGCACATGCGGACCGGGCCCGTCCGCCGTTCCCACGAGCGCGGGCCAGCCACCGGTCTCGACTTCGCGTGCCTGGAGGCCTGACGCGCGTAACAGCCGAAGACCGTGGGCCGCGGCCTCGGCCATGCCCTCGCCGGTCCGGCTCACGCTCGGCTGGGAGATCCAGTCCGCCAGCTCACCATCCAGGTCCCGGGCACTCACCCAGTCCCGGAGCTGCTTGATCACAGACCCTCCAACCGATTGCACAGAATGAAATCGATGGCAGTCAAGCAAACCAGGACTGGCCTTGGCAAGGTACAGTCCCGGATGTGGAAGCGACGATCGAAGATCTCAAGGCACTCGGGCACCCGGTCCGCTGGCGCATCCTGCGGCTGTGTCTGGACCGCGCGTTCACCAACAAGGAGCTGTCGGTCGAGCTCGACCTCGCTCCCGCGACCACCCTGCGTCACGTCCGTGCCTTGGTGAAGACCAATTTCCTGGTCGCCGAACCGGTGTGCGCCGGTGAGCACGGCGCACTGCAACGGCCCTATCGCGCGACCGCACGCACCCGGGGCCTGATCATCCCGCCCGACGACTCCGGCCTGGCCCAGCAGGTCGACCTGGCCGTGCTCGGCGCCCACCGCACCGAACTGATAGCCGCGGGCAAGGATTCCAGCCGTGGCGCCAAGCGGGGCGTACTGCGGTTGCGGCCCGAGTCCGTGAAGTCGCTCCAGCGCAGGATCCAGGATCTGATCGCCGAATACCCCGACGAACCCGACGGCGAGCCGCTGAGCTACCTGTGGTCACTCGCCGCCCGGCCCCAGATCGACCCCGATCCCCAGGAGAGTGACGGAAAGGCCGATTGACCAATAGGTGCGACCGGTGCTTCACTCACTTGCCATTCGAGCGACGCCTCGAGGCCGCCATGGCGGCCGGCAAGGCGATGCCGTCGGTTGCTTGTCGGAAAGCGCACGTCAATGAACAGGCCGAGTAAGTCGCCGGTACTGGTCATTCGTCACGGCACAGGTTTGACGGGGCAGCTCTGCACGCCTGCAGCATCGCATCCGGGAAAACCCGAAGTAACCATTCCGGAAAAGGGTATCGAATGAAAATTGTCATCGCTGGCGGCCACGGCAAGATCGCCCTGCGATTGACCCGGCGCCTGGCCGGACGCGGCGATTCCGTCGTGGGCATCGTGCGTAACCCCCGCCACGTCGACGACATCAGGAAGGCGGGCGGCGAGGCCGTCGTGCTCGATCTCGAGCACGCGACCGTGGACGAGGTGGCCGCCGCCCTGGCCGGCGCGGACGCTGTCGTCTTCTCGGCCGGCTCGGGCAACAGCGCCACCGCCGCACGCCGCGACAAGATGGACCGGGCCGCCGTCGTACTCGTCATGGACGCGGCGGAACAGGCCGGTGTGCGAAGGTTCCTGCACGTCAGCTCCATCAACGTGGGGTGCGCCGACGAGCGCGGCATCGGTGAGGGGTACTCCGTCTACCTGCGGGCCAAGCATGCCGCCGAACAGCACATCTTCGCCCGGACGGAGCTCGACTGGACGGTACTGCGGCCCGGCGTGCTCACCGACGGGGACGGCGACGGCACCGTCGAACTCACCGTCGGGAACAGGATCGCGCCCAAGCACGCCAGGTTCGCCCAAGTCGCCAGGGAGGACGTCGCCGCCGTGCTCGTGGCGCTCATCGACCGGCCCGACACCGCCGGGCGCATCTACGTGGTGGTCGGCGGCGGGACCCCCATCGAGAAGGCGATCGACCTCTAGTGCCGCGGCAGGCGTCCGCCCCGTCGCGACGCCCGGCACGCACTCTCGCCGCACCCGGCCGAAAGCCCGAGTGTCCCGTACGAGGGCTTCCGGCCGGCACGCCGAGAGCACGGCACCGGACGCCGCTCCGCCACGGGCGGACGGTGCCTGCCGCGGCCCAGCACGCGTCCCGTGGACCACGGCCGTGCGACCCGGGACCAGTGGGGGATCCCGACGGCACCGCGGGGACTGGGCTGACAACAGATGCAGTTCGGGCGTCCGGAGTCGGATGCGCACCTTGAGGGAGCGACTCAAGACGCCGCCACGAGAGTGACGTCACCTCGCTCCGCCCGGACACCGGGCGGACGGGATGTCATCCACTCACGCACGGTTCGATTCCGGACAGTGCGCTCAGCAGGAAGGGTCTCCTTTCACCACACGGGGGTATTTGTCGTGCAGTCAACTGCCACAGCCAGACCAGCGGTTCGAGCCGGCTTCGCGGTCGTCGGCAACAGCGCCGCAGACACGTCTCAGGCGACCGAACCGACCTATTGTCGATTAGATTCCGTCACCTATTCCATCGCGGTGGCCGATCAGCCGCTCCGACAGCCACCGACCAAGGCTTCGACGGCGCGCTGCACCCACTGGGCGGTGACCGCGGCGGCCATACCCTACTGGGCGGCCGGCAACGTCGAGGCCGCGCACCTGGAGCCGGGCAACGTGGGCAGCCCGGTGCCCGAGGCACACGGGTTCGGCCTGCTGCTGTTGATGCTGGACGGCTGCGCCCGCGCGGCACCGGCCGTAGGCGAAGAGGTGCTGCGCGACCGGCGGGTGCCCGACGGGACGAACCCGCCGGCGGTGACCACCGTGGTCGTCGCGGCCAGCCCGGCCCGCTGGGCCGACCGGTCTCCGGCGGCCGTTGACCGGCCCGACCCGGACCGGCCCTGGTTCGCCGAGATCGGCTACGCGCACTGCTTCCCGATGCTGATGGCCGGGCAGGTGCGGCACGCGTCCCGGACAGCCGAGAACGGGTACCGCGACGAGGTGGCCGCCGGGAGCTCAGCAGTGGCCGACGGCTGGCTGGCGCTGCGCGGCCAGGTCGCCAACGTGGCCACCGCCGTCGCCGACGTGGAGACCGCCTCGCGCCTGTTCGACGGCGGCAACTCGCGTCTCGTGCTGGCGCCGCGTCTGGCCGAACTCGCCGTGTCCGGCGATGAGGCCGGCACGCGACAGACCCGGCAGCCCGCCGACCGGGCGTCCGAGAACCGTCTGTTCATCCCGTGGTCGGCCCTGAACCAGGCGTGGATCACGGCGGCCGACGGAAACACCACTCTCGCCGCCAGGCAGGCACTCGCTGCGGCCGACACCGCCATGGCCCTGGGCCAGTACGCCGTCGAAGCGACGGCAAGCTACGACGTGGCCCGTCTGGGCAACCCCAACGCCGTACGGCACCGCCTCGCCGCGCTCACCGACCTGGTGCCGGGGCCGGTCGTACCGGCCATGGCCGGCGCCGCGGCCGCGTTGGCCCGCTCCGATCCCGCAGGCCTGGACGTCGCCACGGCGAGGTTCAACGAACTCGGGATGGACCTGCTCGCCGCGGAGACCGCCACGGTCGCAGCCGCCCTACGGCACACCTCCACGCCCTCCAGCACGATCGCGTGTCCGACCGCGACAACCCCACTGCTGCAGCTCACCACCCCGCTGGTCGATCTCACCAGCCGCGAGCGGGACGTCGCGCTGCTGGCCGCCAACGGATTCACCAGTCCCGCCATAGGACACCGGCTGGGACTGTCCGCCCGCACTGTCGACAACCACCTGGGCCGCGCCTACCAGAAGCTCGGGGTGACCAGCCGCCGCGACCTGGCCCCGCTGATCGTCGCCGACCGTCCGAAACCGCCCGTACATGCCGAAGGGAAACAGCGATGACCTCGATGAGCGACCTCGACAAGATATCGGCCAACCGAGAGGGCTTCAATCTGCGAGCACGGGCCCACATGCAGTCCTCGTACTACGACGTCGAAAAGTTCAAGCAGGGGCACAACATGCTGCGCAGGCTGGAACAGGAGGAACTCGGCGACGTCCGCGGCCGGTCCCTGCTGGAACTGCAGTGCCACATCGGCGTCAACTCGCTCTCGCTCGCCCGTATGGGCGCGCAGGTCACCGGCACCGACATCTCGGACGAGGCGATCGACATCGCCCGCGAGCTCGCCGAGGAGCTCGACCTCGACGCGCGCTTCGTCCAGGCGAACCTCTACGACCTGCCGAAGGTGCTCGACGGTGAGTTCGACATGGTGTTCACCGGATACGGCACCCTCTCGTTCCTGCCCGACATCACCGGCTGGGCCCAGGTGGCGGCGCAGTACGTGAAGCCGGGCGGCACCCTCACGATCGTGGAGATCCACCCGATGCTCACCCTCTTCAACGATGTCGACGGGGAACTGCGGGTGGCCCGCTCCCTGTTCCAGTCCCGGCAGGTGCACCACGAGATGTCCACGACCTACGCCGACCGGATCGCCGAGGAGGTGGAGGTGGAGAAGCACAGCCTGTACGGCTGGCGGTGGAGCGTGGAGCAGGTGGTGAACGCGCTCATAGGCGCCGGCCTGACCATCGAGCGCATCCGCGAGGTTCCCTACGACGCGCGCCAGCGGCTCCCGTTGATGGTGTCCGACGGAGACCACAATTGGCGGATCCCGGGCGACCCGATCCCGCTGTCGTTCTCCTGCACCGCCAGGCGGCGGTGAGCCCCGGCATGGCAGACCAGATTGTGGCGACACCGGAAATCCGCGAGTACGTCCGCGCCGTGTCCTTGCGGGAGGATCCGATCCTGGCGGAACTCAGGGAGGAGACCGCGGGACTGCCGGGTGGCTCGGCCATGCAGGTCATGGCCGAGGAGGGCCAGCTGCTGGCGCTCCTCGTCAGCCTGTCCGGTGCCCGATCGGTGCTGGAGATCGGCACCTTCACCGGCTACAGCACGCTGTGCATGGCACGTGCGCTGCCACCGGACGGCACGGTGGTCACCCTCGACCTCAATGGGCGCTGGCCGGCGATCGGCGCCGAGTACTGGCAGCGCGCCGGGGTCGCCGAACGCATAGACGTGCGCATCGGTGACGCGACGGGGACGCTCGCCGCCCTCGCCGACGAGCAGGGCGCCGGCAGTTTCGACCTCGTGTTCATCGACGCGGACAAAGCCAACTACGGTGCGTACTACGAGGCCGCGCTCCACCTCGTGCGGCCGAAGGGGCTCGTAGTCATAGACAACACGCTCTTCTTCGGCCGAGTGATCGACCTGGACAGCCATGACCCGGACACCACCGCGGTCCGGGCGCTCAACGCATCGCTGCGCGACGATCCGCGTGTGGATGTCTCGATGCTCACGATGGCCGACGGGATCACACTCGCCCGCAAGAGGTGACTGTCGGGCCGTGGCCGGTGGACGGCGGCGCCCGCATCGTGCCGGGCGCCGGCGTCGCCGCCTCGTTGCGGCCGGCCAGTCCACAGGGACAGGTCACCGGCAGCGACTGAGCTGATCTTTACCCCGGGATCCCCCAGACGCGAAGAGTCCTCCGACGGCCCGTCGGAGGACTCTTCGCCTGGCAAAACCATGATCCGGTGGATTCCGGGCAGCCCGGTCCCGCTGTCGTGCTCCAGCGTCGCCGGGCGGTGAGCCGCGGCATGACGGACCAGAGCGTGGCGGCGCCGCGACGCGGACGCTCGCCGCCCACGCTGACGAGCGGGGCGGCGAGCGTGTGGGTCGCGGGTGCACCGGCGCACCGACGCGGGCGCGGCCGGCCGCGCGAGGTTCGGGCGGGCCCATGCCTCGACGCGACGACGGCCGGCGCGATCGCACGCGCGGAGGAATCGACTGTCAGGCCGAGGCCAGTGGGACGGTGGTGAGACGCATCGTGCCGGGCGCCGGTCTCGGTGCCGGTGTGATGTGCAGTCGTTGCGTCTGCCCGTCGCGCGGCGGTGGCAGTTCGGAAAGGCAGGCACAGAGCTCGTCGGTGAACCCGGCGAACCGATAGGCGACTTCCATGATCCGGTTGCGTGTGGTCGGCCGGAAGTCCGCGACCAGATGGGCGCCGGCCGTCGCCGCCTCGCTGATCAGCCAGTTCAGCACGGTGGCGCCGGCGCCGTACGAGACGACCCGGCACGAGGTGGCCAGGAGCTTCAGGTGCCACACCGCCGCCCCGGTCTCCAGGAGCGCGACACCGACCGCTCCGTGCGCCCCGAAGCGGTCGCTCATCGTCACCGCCAGGACCTCGTGGCGTGCGTCGTCCAGGAGTGCGCGCAGGTCGGCGTCGGAGTAGTGGACACCGGTCGCGTTCATCTGGCTGGTGCGCAGTGTCAGCTCTTCCATCCGGGACAGGTCGTCGGCGGTGGCTCGGCGGATGTCCATCGCGAGGTCCAGCGAGCGCAGGAACTCCTCCGACGGGCCGCCGAACGACTCCTGCTCGGCCTGGCGCCGCGCGTTCGCCTGGTACATCTCCCGGCGGCGGCGCGAGTCCACGGTCACCGTTGCCGGGGTGAACTCGGGCAGCGCCAGCAGTCCGGGCGCCGACTCGGCCGGGTAGCAGCGCACCTGCGGCAGGTGGAACGCCACCTCGGCGCGTTCGGCCGGCTGGTCGTCGACGAAGGCGATCGTGTGGTGGGCGAACTTCAGTTCGTCGGCGATCTCCCGTACCGACGTCGACTTCGGGCCCCACCCGATCCTGGCGAGCACGAAATACTCGGCGATGCCGAGGTCCTCCAGGCGCTTCCAGGCGGGGTCGTGGTCGTTCTTGCTGGCGACGGCCTGCAGGATGCCGCGGGAGTCGAGGCCCACGATGGTCTCGTAGACCTGGTCGTCGACGGCCACGTCGTCGCCCTCGAGGAGGGTGCCTTTCCACAGCGTGTTGTCCAGGTCCCAGACGACACATTTGACGGTGGTGACCGGTTCGTCCGGTGGCAATGGTCCGCTCACTGGAACTCCTCCTGCCGTGTTGTGCTGTTCCCGGTCGACAGGGCGTGTCTGGCGAGTTCGAGCTGGCATATCTCGCTGCTGCCCTCGATGATCTCCATCAGCTTCGCGTCCCGGTAGGCGCGGGCGGCCACGTGGCCGTCCGATGCGCCCGCCGAGGCCATGATCTGCATGGCCGACGCGCTCGCGTGCACGGCCTGGGTCGCGCTGACGTGCTTGGCGAGGACGGTGGCGATCACGAGGTCCGGCGAACCCGACTCCCAGTACTCGCCGGCGTGCCGGCACACCGCGGTGGCGACCTGCTCGGCGGCGTAGATCTCGGCGATCCTGCGGGAGACCAGCTGGTGCTCCGCGATCGGTTTGCCGAACTGCCGCCGCGATCTCGCGTGCTCGGTCACCGCGCCGAGGCAGCCGCGCAGGATGCCGACGCAGCCCCATGCCACCGACATCCGGCCGTAGGCCAGGGCGGTCGTCACCAGGAACGGCAGCGACAGTCCGGTGCCGCCGAGCACGTTGGCAGCCGGCAGGCGTACGTTGTCCAGCCGCACCTGCGCGTGGCCCGCCGCACGGCAGCCGATGGGGTGCGGGACCTTCTCGATCTCGACTCCCTCGGCGTTCGTGGGCACGACGACCGCTGCCGCGTCGTCGCCCGCTTTCCCGATGACGACGATCAGGTCGGCATAGGCCGCGGCGGTGATCCACGTCTTGCTGCCGTCCACGATCACCGTGTCACCGGCGAACCGCAGCTCGGTGGTCATCGCGCCGAGGTCGCTGCCGGCGTCCGGCTCGCTGAAGGCGACTGCCGCGAGCCGGCCGCCGGTCAGTTGCGGCAGGAACATGGCCCGCTGGTCAGGGGTGCCGAGGCGGTGCACGGTCCACGCCGCCATGCCTTGCGAGGTCATCACACTGCGCACGGAGCTGCACAGGCTCCCGGCGTGCGCGGTGAGCGCCCCGCTCTCCTGGCTGCCCAGGCCGAGTCCGCCGTACTGCTTGTGCACTTCGGCGCAGAGCACGCCGGCGCGGCCGAGTTCGCTCAGGACGGTTCGTGGGATCTCGCCGGCGATGTCCCATGCGCCGGCGTTGTCCCGGACGAGACGCCAGATGTCCTGGTGCCCTGGCCAGAGCGGCTCAGACATCGCTGTCTGCGGCAGACTCTGCCCGGAGCCGGCCGACGAGCGCGGCCATGCTCTTGACCGTGCGGAAGTTGCACATCTGCAAGTCCGGTCCGGCGATCGTCACGGAGTAGGTCTGCTCCAGGAACACGACCAGCTGCATGGCGAACATGGAGTTGGCGATCCCGGTCATGAAGAGGTCCTGGTCCACCTCGGGGCTGGTGCGGGTCTGCTCGGCCACGAACCTGGTGATCTCTTCGGCGACGGCCTCCACGTCGTCGAAGGGCGCCTTGTCGGTCTGCTGTTCCGGTGTCATGACTTTGCCTCACTGTAGGTGTAGAAACCGCGGCCGCTCTTTCGGCCGAGTTCGCCTCGCCGGACCTTCTCGAGAAGAAGTTCGCTGGGACGGCACCGCTTGTCGGCGGTCCTGGCGTACAGCGCCTCCAGGGCGTCGACGAGGTTGTCGATTCCGATCAGGTCCGCGGTGCGCAGTGGGCCGGTCGGATGTCCGAGGCAGCCCTGCATCAGGGTGTCCACGTCCTCGACGGTGGCGGTGCCTGCGCTGACCACCTGTGCGGCGTCGTTGATCATCGGGTGCAGGAGCCGGCTGGTCACGAACCCCGGGGCGTCACGGACCACCACCCCGCGTCGGCCGAGCCGGGTCAGCAGCGAGAGCACCGACTCGACGGTCTCGTCCGCGGTCTGTGGGCCGCGGATCACCTCGACCATCGAGATCAGGTACGCGGGATTCATGAAGTGTGTCCCGATGAGGTCGCCCGGGCTTTTCACCCACGCGGCCATCTCGTCGATGGGTATGCCGGAGGTGTTGGAGATCAGGGGCGTTCTGGGGCGGACCAGCGCCGACACGCCGGCGAGGACTTCCGCTTTCTTGTCGGGCAGTTCGGTGACTGCCTCGATGACCACCGCGGCGTCGGCGACATCGTCCAGTGAGAGTGTGGTGCGCAGTCGCGCCGGGGTGCGCCCGGCCGGCAGCGCGCCCGTCAGCGTCGCGTGCCGCAGGCCGTCGGCGCACGCGGCGGCGGCGCGATCCAGTACGCCTTCGTCGATGTCCACCAGTACGACGGGCAGACCGTGTCCGACGACGAGCGTCGAGATCCCGGTGCCCATGACACCCGCCCCTACGACGGCTACGAGTGGCTCGTCCATGACGCTTCCTCCAAACCCAGTGGTTCGTAACTGCCGGAGTCGGGGCCGATCCAGTAGCGGCTGCGCTGGAACGGGTAGCCCGGCAAGGACACTCGCCGCGGTCGCGATGTGCCGCTGAAGGCGTCCCAGTCGATGTCGACGGCGGACTGCCAGAGCCTGCCGACAGTGTCGAGCAGCGCGGCGGGACCGGATTGGCCGTTCTTCCCGGATGTCAGCGACGGCAGCGCCGTCAGCTGCTTCGCAGTCTCCTGCCGGGCGACGGCTTCGGTCAGTGTGCTGTCCGGCCCCACCTCCAGCAGGATCCGGCTGTCATCGGCGGCCAGTTCTCGCAGGCCGTCGGCGAAGGGGGCCGGTTCGTGCAGGTGGCGGGCCCAGTGGGCCGGTTCCGTGGCGTCCTCGGGAGTGATCCAGGTTCCGGTCGCCGCACAGATGTACGGCACCTGCGGCGGTGTGAGTTCGTGGCCCGCCACCTTGGCGGTGAACTCGGACTCGTACACGTCGGGCACTCCGCCCGCCCCGGCGTGGGAGCGGGCCTCGGCACCGGCGACCGTGATGTCGATGGCGTCCGCCAGGCCGATCACGCCGGCCAGGCAGGCCGCCACGTACTCGCCGTCTCCTTCGCCGATCATCGCGGTGGGGTGCACTCCCCACGACTGCCACAGCCGTGCGAGGGCCCACTGCAGACCGAAGGCCGCGGCCGGCACGCCGCGCGGGTCGTCGTGTCCTGCCGGCGGGCCGTCCCAGGTGGACGGGAAGAGCAACGCGCGCAGGTCGTAGCCGAGCAGTGGCCGTGCCAGCTCCGCGCAGCGGTCCACCTCCTGGGCGAAGACCGGTTCGCCGCGGTGGATCGCCGTGGCGGCGTCCGGCCGGTGGGAGGCGCTGCCGGGGAACATGAAGACCACTTGGCGGGCCTTCACGCCTTCGGCGGTGTCCACGGTGCCGGGCCGTGCCAGTGCGCGCAGGGCGGCTGTCGCCTCGGCCCGGTCGCGGCACACCAGATGCCGGCGGAACGGGAGTTCGCGGCGGCCGGCCTGCAGGGTGTGGGCGACGTCGGCGAGGTCGAGGTCGTCCTGGCGGTCCAGACGGTCGGCGAGGTTGCTCGCGGCGTCCGCCAGGGCCTTGCCGCTGCGTGCGGACAGTACGAGCAGTTGCCTCTCGCGTGGGTCCGGCTCGGTGGCTCGCGGTGCCGGTGCTTCCTGGAGCACCAGGTGGGCGTTGGTACCGCCGACCGCGAAGGCGCTGACTCCGGCGCGCCGCGGCGTCGCGCCGCGTGGCCAGGGGCGGGCGGTGGTCGGGACGTAGAACGGTGTGCGGTCCAGCAGCAGGGCCGGGTTGGGCGCGTCGAAGTTGATGCTCGGCGGGATCTCGCCGTGTTCGAGGGCCAGTACCGCCCTGGCGAAGCCCGCCGCCCCCGCGGCGGCGTCCAGGTGGCCGATGTTGGCCTTCGCGGAGCCGATCGCGCAGAACCCGCGTTCGCCGGTGTCGAAGGCCTTGGTGAGGCCGGCCACCTCGATCGGGTCGCCGAGCGGGGTGCCCGTGCCGTGGGCTTCGATGTAGCCGATGCTCTGCGGCTCCACGCCGGCGACGGCCTGCGCGGTGGCGATCACCTCGGCCTGTGCCTGCATGCTCGGCGCGTTGAATCCGAATTTCGCCGAACCGTCGTTGTTGACCGCGCTGCCCAGGACGAGTGCGCGGATGTGGTCGTTGTCCGCGAGTGCGTCGCTCAGCCTGCGCAGTGCCACGACCGTGACGCCGTAGCCGGGGACGGTTCCGCTGGAGGCGGCGTCGAAGGGCCGGCAGTGGCCGTCACGCGCGAAGATGCCGCCTGCGACGACGGGGTAGCCGCCGATCAGCGGGATGGGCAGTGCCACTCCTCCCGCCAGTGCCATGTCGCACTCGTGGCCCAGCAGCGCCTGGCAGGCGAGGTGGATGGCGACGAGCGATGTGGAGCATGCCGATTGCACGGACATCGCGGGGCCGCGGAGGTCGCACAGGTACGCCGCCCTGGTCGCGAGGAAGTCCTTGTCGTTGTAGGGGCGTGCGGAGAAGGCCGACAGCGATCCGCGGAACCGAGCGTTCGCCAGCAGGTTCAGTGGCAGGTACTTATTGGCGAAGCAGCCGGCGTAGACGCCTACGGCGCCGTCGAACCGCGCCGGGTCATGACCGGTGTCCTCCAGCGCGTGCCAGACGCATTCAGCGAAGATCCGCTGCTGCGGATCGCTGATCCGCGCCTGTTCCTCGGTGTATCCGAAGAACTCGGCGTCGAAGTGGTCGGCGTCCTCGATGACCGCGGCGGCGGGTACGTAGTCGGGGTGCGCGACCATGTCCTTCGGCCAGCCGGCGTCGACCAGTTGCTGGGTGCTGAACCTGGTGACCGATTCGACGCCGTCGCGCTGGTTGCGCCAGAACGCCTCGATGGTGGGGGCTCCTGGCAGCCGTCCGGCGAGCCCGACGACCGCGATCGGCTCCACTCCGTCTTCCATCCCGGTACTCACCCAAGGCCCCCATCGGCTTGATGCCATGTCGAAGAGTCCGCGAACACGCTCACGCCCCCGTCCTGCCCGCCCGGCGTGCGGCGGCCTGTCCGGCGACGCGGCGGGCGGCTGCCCGTGCGGCGCCCGCGCCGACGGCCTCGTCGGGCCCCTCGGCCGGCTTGCGGTCGAGGGCCTCGGCGAGTGCGCGTGCGGACGGGTAGCTGAACATGTCCACCAGCGACAGCTCGCTGTCGCACCGTTCGAGCAGGCGTGCCCTGGCCACGACCACGAGCAGTGAGTTCCCGCCGATGTCGAAGAAACTGTCGTCCAGGCCCACCCGGTCCACGCCGAGTACCTCCCGCCACACGTCGGTGACCAGCCGTTCGGTCGCGGTCGTCGGTGGCGCGTACGCGGTCGTGCCCTCGGGCCGTGCGTCCGGCAGGTCGGGCAGTGCCCTGCGGTCGACCTTCTTGTTCGGGGTCAACGGCACCGCGTCGATGGGGCGGAAGGCGCTGGGCAGCATGTAGCCGGGCAGCCGTGCGGCGAGGAAGGCGCGCAGTTCGGTGCCGGTCGCGGGCTGGCCGGTCGCCGGAACGTAGAAGCCGATGATCCGTTGTTCCGCGCCGATGCCCCGGATGACGGCGACTGCCGAGCGGACCTTCGGGTGTTCGGCCAGCGTCGTCTCGATCTCACCGAGTTCGATCCGGTGGCCGTGCAGCTTGACCTGGTCGTCGAGCCGGCCGAGGAATTCGAGTGCGCCGTCGGGCGTCCAGCGGGCCAGGTCGCCCGTTCGGTAGAGGCGAGCCCCGGGCCGGCCGGCGAACGGGTCGGGCTGGAAGCGTTCGGCTGTCACCTCGGTGCGGTCGAAGTACCCTCGTACCACGCCGTCCCCGCCGAGCAACAGTTCTCCGGGTACACCCGTCGGGCACAGCCGCCTGTCGCGATCGATCACGTAGGCCTGTACGTTCGCCAGCGGCCGCCCGATGGTCACCGGGCCGCCGTCGGGCCGGATCCGGGACGTCGTCGCCCAGACCGCGGCCTCGGTCGGCCCGTACATGTTGTGGACCGTGCCTGCGACGGTGTCGGCGAGTTCGCGGGCCAGGTCGGCGGGGAGCGCTTCGCCGCCCACCAGCAGCCGGTCGAGCCGGCGCACCTGGGCGCGCGCGTCCTGGTCGGCCAGCAGGGCACGGGCCAGTGAGGGCGTGCACTGCAGGTGCGTCACCGCGTGCTCGCGCAGTTGTTCGGCGATCGGTTCCTCGGCCCTCGCCAGCGCGGCGTTCCTGCGCTCGTCGCTGATGTCCCTGACGGTGGCCAGGTGGGTCAGGGCGTCGAGTGCCGCCTTCTCCTCGACGCCGAAGTCGATCAGGCAGGCGACCTCGTCGACGCCGATGGCCTTCATCCGGTCCACCATGTCGGCGCAGACCTGCGGTGTGCCGAGCAGGCTGGCGGTGGCGAAGAACCGGTCGAATGCCCGGTCGACCAGTTGCCGCAGTTCCTCGGGGGGCAGCGCCTTGAAGTCCTCGGCGCTCCGGGTGGTGATGCCGAGCGAGGCGATCAGGTCGAAGGAGGTCTCCAGGTACCGGCTCATCGGTTCCCGGACCAGCTCGCGGACCTCGTCGATGTCCGGGCCGACGAACGTGTGGACCATGACCACCACGTGGCCGTCCCCGGGTCCGTGCCCGTGCTCGCGCCAGGTCCTGCGGTACAGCGCTATCTTCTCGGCCAGTTCCTCCAGGCTGTGCCCGAGGAGGTGGGTGAGCACCCCGGTGCCGGCCTCGCCCGCCATCCGGAAGGTTTCCGGGTGCTTGGCGCTGGTCAGCCACACCGGCAGCTCCGGCTGGACGGGCCGGGGGAAGACGCCGACCTCGACCTCGGTGCCGATGCCGTTGCGCCGCTGCACCTTCTCGCCGCGCCACAGCTTGCGGACCTCGGCGAGGCCGTCCAGCATCAGCTGCTTGCGCTTGTCGTACCGGTCGGGTGCGAGCGTGAAGTCGTTGGCGTGCCAGCCGGACGCGAGGGAGATGCCGGCCCGGCCGGCCGAGATGTTGTCCACGGCGGACCATTCCTCGGCCACTCGCAGCGGGTCGTGCAACGGCATGACCACGCTGCCCGCGCGCACTTGGACGCGCTCGGTGACCGCGGCGACGGCCGCCGCCATCACCGAGGGGTTCGGATACAGCCCGCCGAACTGGTGGAAGTGGCGTTCGGGGGTCCACACGGCGGTGAAACCGTTGCGGTCGGCGAACCTCGCGCCGTCGAGGAGCAGGCGGTAGCGGTCGTCGGAGCCGGCTTCGCAGTCGCTGCCGAAGTAGAGCAGGCTGAAGTCGATGGGGCGGGCACGGGCCTTGGCCACCGCGGCCGACTGCGCGGCGGCCGGGGCCGACGGCAGGGGCGGTTCACGGCGCAGCACGATCCGGTGGCCGTGTGTCAGCGCCCACAGCAGTTCGACCACGGAGATGTCGAAGGAGACGCTGGTCACCGCGAGCCAGGTGCTGGGCTCGTCGGCGCCGAAGACGTCGCTCATCCCGGTGAAGAGGTTGGCCACGTTGCGGTGGGTGACCATGACGCCCTTGGGCTGTCCGGTCGATCCGGACGTGTAGATCACGTACGCCAGGTTGTCGGCGGTGACTGCCGCGGGCGGGCTGTCGGGCGGGCCGTCGGGCGGGCCGTCCGGTGTCGCGGCCGGGTCGGGGACCACGACGTGGGCGGCGCCGAGGCGGTCTGCGGCCGCGGCGGAGGCGGAGTCCGCGACGACCAGCCGCACGCCGGCGTCGCCGACCATGAACGCCAGTCGGTCGGGCGGGTAGTCAGGATCCAGCGGGAGGTACGCTGCGCCCGCTTTGAGGATCCCCAGCAGGGTGACCATCAGCAGGGATGTACGGCCGAGGTGGATGCCCACCGGCTCGTCCGGTGCCACGCCGAGCCGGCGCAGCCGGCCGGCGAGCCGGTCGGCGAGCCCGTCGAGCTCGCGGTAGGTCAAGGTGGCGTCGGCCGCGATCACGGCGACCGCGTCGGGGGTCGCCGCCACCCGCTGCGCGAACAGTTCGTGCACCAGGGCGTCGGGGGCCTCGGCCCGGGGGCCGGTCTGCCAGTCGGCCAGGGTGGCGAGCTCGTCCGCCGGCAGCACCGCCAGTTCTTCGACGGGGCGGTCGGGGGCCTGCGCGGCGGCGGTGACGATGTTGACGTACCGTTCGGCGATCCGCTCGGCGGTCGTGGCCTCGAACAGGTCCGTGCTGTACTCCAGGCGGCCGGTCACGCCGGCCGGGGTCCGTGTGAGGCTCAGTGTGAGGTCGAACCTCGCCGCGCCGGTGTCGCCCAGCACCGGGCGCACCTGGCAGCCGTCCAGGCGCAGCCCCGTTCCTTCGTCTTCGTACCGGTAGCTGAACAGCACCTGGAACAGCGGGTTGTGAGCGAGGTCGCGGTCGGGGTGCAGTTCTTCGACGAGTTTCTCGAACGGCAGGTCCTGGTGGGCGAGCGCTCCCTTGACTTCCGTCCACAGCCGCTGGATCAGCTCACGGAACGTCGGGCCGTGGGTGAGGTCGCAGCGGAGCACCAGCGTGTTGGTGAAGAATCCGATGAGGCGGGCCAGTTCGGGCCGGCTCCGGCCGGAGACCGGCGTGCCGACGACGACCTCGTCCTGGCCGACGTGTGCCCGCAGCAGTATCGAGAAGGCGGCGAGCAGGACGCTGTAGAGCGTGACGCCTTCGGTCCTGCCCAGCTCTTCGAGCCGCTGGACCGAGGCCGGCGGCAGCTCGAAGGTGAGCGCGGCGCCGCGGTAGCTCTGTACCGGTGGCCGGGTGTGGTCGGTGGGCAGGTGCTGGGCGGGCATGCCGGCCAGCCGGTCCGTCCAGTACCCCAGCAGCCGGTCGAGTTCGGCTCCGGCCAGCGTGCTGTGCTGCCACTCGGCGAAGTCCGCGTACTGCATGGGCAGGTCGGGCTCGCGGCATTCCTGGCCGGCCAGGGCGGCCCGGTAGTGGATGTCGATTTCCCTGCCGAGTGTGCCGACCGACGCGGCGTCGCAGGCGAGGTGGTGCACGGTGAGCAGCAGCCGGTGCTGCTGTTCGCCCAGGCGCAGCAGGCGGGCGCGGATGACCCGGCCGGCCACCAGGTCGAACGGGGCACCGGCTTCCTCGTCCGCGAGCCGCGGCGCCTCGTCCGGCGTCCGGCCGGGTGCGGTCAGGTCCGTGACGGGTATGGAGGCGGGGGCGGGCGGCAGGACCACCTGGTGGGGGATGCCGCCGGTGGAGCGGAAGGCGGTTCGCAGGATCTCGTGGCGCCGCACGACTTCGGTCAGCGCTTGTTCGAGCGCGGTGTGGTTCAGCGGGCCGGTGATGTCATAGCCGAGCGGGACGTTGTAGACCGAGCTGCCCGGCTGCAACTGGTCGAGGAACCACAGGCGCTGCTGTGCGTACGACAGCGGAGCCGAACTGTTGTCTTCCCCGGCTTCCGGTTCGATGGCTGCGCTCACGGCTGCACCTCGGTTTCCTGCGGGTCGCGCAGGAGCGACTCGCCTTCCTCGTCACTGGGCCGGCCGAGTTCGGACACCGGCCGCACGGCGGTGCGGCGGTTGCGCGGCGTGATCGGGGCGAGGCCTGTCTCCGGCCCTGTCGTGGCGGCGGTCACGGCGTACGCCAGGCTCGCCACGGTGGGACGCTGGAGGAACGTGGAGATCGGGACCTCGACGCCGAAGGCCTCGTTGACCTGGGCCACCAGCCGGGCCGCCAGCAGGGAGTGGCCGCCGGCGCGGAAGAAGTCGTCCGTGCGCCCCACCGGCTGGTCGTGGAGCAGCGCCGAGGCGAGCCGGGCGACGCGCTCCTCCGTCGGTGTCTGCGGCGCCTGCTGCGCCGGGGGCTGGGCCGGGGTGCTCGGTGCCAGGGCGGCCAGCGCGTCGTGGTCCACCTTGCCGTGTTCGGTGAGCGGCAGGGCGGGGAGCAGCACGATCTTGTCCGGGACCATGTACACGGGCAGCCGGTCCTGAAGAAACGCCAGCAGCTTGTCCTCGGGAACGGTTGCGCTGCGGCCGTCGGTGCAGGCGTATGCCGTGAGCGAGGCTTCGGCACCGGCCGTGGACGCGCGGGCGACGACGACGGCGTCCCGTACGTCCGGGTGCTCCCTGAGCGTTGCCGCCACTTCCCCGGGCTCGATCCGGAAGCCCCGGATCTTGACCTGTTCATCCGCGCGGCCCAGGAATTCCAGCTGGCCGTCGGGGCGCCAGCGGACCAGGTCGCCGGTGCGGTACAGGCGTGCGCCGGGCTGAGCGGTGAAGGGGTCGGTGCGGAAGCTCTGTTCGGTCAGTTCCGGGCGGTTGACGTAGCCGCGGGCCACCGCCGTGCCGCCGAGGAACAGTTCGCCGCGGACACCTAGTAGTGCTTGGTCATGTGGGTGTCGGGGGCGGTATGTCGCGGTGGCAGGTG